>DASTJG010000559.1:0-17456 GCA_035716785.1 Anaerolineales bacterium | reverse complement strand
TTGTGCGATTTCCCCCATAACCGTGCAAGAGAATAACTGTGGCTCCATTCTGTGAAGGGACCTTCCAACCTGTCATTCGCAAATCATCGCCACCTTCGAAGGTGACTTCCTCTACATCGAATGGCAAATCAGGTGGTACAGTCACTTCACTTGGTGCCGGTGCAGTTTCCGTGATGACTGAATAAATATTGCGATCGATCATCACAAAGAGCGCAACTGCCAGGAACGCGACCACCCCAACGCCAACCGTTCGTAAAAGGTAGAAAAGATAAAAATAAATTTTTCCACCGATGGACTTCGGAACAGGGAGGGGATTTGCCTTTCTCCGTTTCACAGAACGCATGATCCACAAAAGGCTCAAGGCAAAAATGAGGATAATGCCAATTGTTTCAAGAACGAACCAGTATTGTAAAAGCATTATATGCCTGCCTCCTTGATAAGCTGCAACGTTTCGTTCACCACCTCGCGGTGCTTGTCGGGGATCAACTCGTCGAACATCGCCGCGCTGAGACGGTACAGGGTCAGTGCCGCCGCGCCGCGTGACTGATACTGAGATGCGTTCGGGTCGAGTCCCCAGGCCGTACGGAAGGCGCGCGTCCATTTCGAATCGCGTCCTACGGACTCCTGGATCAGGTCAAAATAAAGGTTCTCGCTGACGATCATCAAGCCCCTCTGCACCGCGACGGCTTCGAGCATGTTCTTTACCAATCCCCAGGTTGCATACAAAACCGTGGATTCATGTCCGCGCGCCAGACCGCTCAGGATCTTGTGTACTTCCTCTGCGTTGCCCATGATCTCTTCGGCTGCGAACTCATCCGCGGCAGGCTGCAGAGGCGACCAGTCGAAATCCTGTGCAACTTGCTGCAACGCGGCCAGCGCGCCTCCTTTATCGAGCAGAATTTTCATCCCCTGCAAACCTGGGACAGCCCAGATGGCGCGGCGCGGATTCGTCAGTGCGGCGCGTTCGTCGTCGAGCAGCGTGTACTTCAAACTGACCAGTTTCTTATCCCAATCGCGCAGTGTATAGCGGTCATACGGGTTCTCGGGCAGTTTGCTGACAAAAATATCGAAGTCCACGTCGCTGTACCTGTCCTCCTGTTTGCGCGCATAACTGCCGACGATGCCAACGCCAATGACGTCGGGAGAATCGATTTGTTGTAAGGCAGATCGAATGAAAGAGTCGGAGAGGGGCATAGTGACTTCCTCGTCATTGCCCCGGCGAAAGCAGCCGGGGTTGCGAGCCGTCCGCTTTCAAGCGGCGGCGAAGCAATCTCCTTCACGCTAGCCTGAGATTGCTTCGGTCGCCCGAAGGGCTCCCTCGCAATGACGGAATTTTACTTCTCTACCTTCCCATCCCCCACATGCCATACTTCAATATTGTCCACAAAATCCTTCGTGAACGTATTCAGATCAGTCGTTGTAAATAACACTTGCTCGCTTTCACCAATGTATTTCATCAAATCGGCGCGGCGTTCGGCATCGAGTTCGGCCATCACTTCATCGAGCAGGATCACGGGCCACTCGCCCGTGCGGTCTTTCATCCAGTTCACTTCGGCCAGTTTCAACGACAACAATGTCGTGCGCACCTGTCCACGTGAACCATAGTTGCCAAGATCGATATTGTTCGCCAGAAAGCGCAGCTCATCGCGATGCGGACCAATGGTCGTCACGCCGCGGGCGATCTCTTCGCTGCGCAGCTCCCGTAGACGCACCCGAAAGCCATCCAGGATCTCGTCCAATTCCAAACCAGAGCGATCCACGACTGTGTCAAGTTTCAGTCCCAACTGCCTCTCGGGTTTCGGCAACGGATCGAAGGCAGGCTCGTAGGCCAGGCGCAGGATCTCGGAGCCGCGCGTCAACTCGTGATGGACGCGTGAGGCGAGGCGCTCGATCTGCTGGATGGCCTCGATGCGCCACAGGATGATCTGCGCGCCCAGTCTCGCCAGCGCATCATCCCAGACATCGAGCTGATCACTAGTCCCCCCGCGTTCCCCGAGCAGCTTGAGGAGCGCGTTGCGCTGCGTGAGCGCCTGGTTATATTCGCTCAGGATGCGTGCATAGGCAGGCGTGGATTGCGCCAGCGCCAGGTTCAAATATCGCCGCCGGTCTTCGGGCGCGCCTTCGACGATCTGCGACATCTGCGGCACGAAGATAACCGCATTGAAATGACCAACAACCTCATTAACCGATCTCTTCACGCCATCGAGCAAAACTTCTTTGCGCAGACGCTGACTGTTCAAGACGCCCATCGGTTCGAGGATCAGACGCGCTTCGATGCGATGTTTGCTTTTACTGCGTTGATACTCCGCCACCAGCCGTGTGACAGTCAGCGGATTGTTCTTCGCTTCATAAAAGTTAACGATCTGCCGGTCTGCATGGGTTTGAAAAGAGGTAAATGCTGCCAGGAAATAGATGGCTTCCAGCACACTGGTCTTGCCCTGCGCGTTTGCTCCCACCAGCACGACAACCCGCCGGGGAATGTCAATATCCAGGCGGGTAAATTTGCGAAAATTGGTGAGAGAGATGTGTTTGAGGTACATTGTTCCGTAGGGGCGAGTCATGTCGCCCTGGGCAGGATAACCCTGCCCCTACAAATTGATTTCCAATTCGATCTCATCCCGCAGCGGGATACCATTCATGCCCACCAGCGGAATGCCTGGTTTTATCTTTCTCGACTCATTCACAGCACCGGGATAGACAGCCACAATTCTAAAACCGCGTTTTTGATAAAACCCCAGTGCATTCAAATTATCATTGGTGGTGATCAAAAACAGGCGTTTGCAGTTTCGGGCGCGTGCCTCTTCGAGCGCCTTGTCGATCAGCATAGAACCGATCCCCTGCCCCTCGCGCAGGCTATCCAGGGAAGTCACTTCACATTCACCATCTTCGATAAAGAATGTGAGCAGTCCGATCCACGCTGTGCGGCTCTCATCTTCAATGACAAACCCTTCGAGTTGTTCCGGGCGATAGACACGTCCGCGCGCGATCATGTCTTCGCCGCCCCAATGTTCGATCCAGAACCGGCGCAACTGCGGGAGATCGTCCTGAGTCAGGCGCCGCAGAGCCGGCATTACACATCCCGCTCCGGTTCAAACTCCTCCTGCGGCTTCCAAACACGGGTGGCGCGATCGGTGAAGATGACACCGTTCAAGTGGTCGATCTCGTGCTGGAAGATGCGGGCCAGCCAGCCCTCCGCCTTGATCTTCAGCGGCTTGCCGTGACGGTTCAAACCTTTGACCTGGATCGCGGCATGGCGTTCGACCTCGCCCACCAGGCCAGGGACGGAGAGACAACCTTCGATGCCCATCACGGTCTCTTCAGAGGATTTCACGATTTCAGGGTTCAGAACAGCCCAGACTTTCTTGGGGGCATCCTCATTTTCCTCATCTTCTTCACGCTCGAAATACTCAATCACGATAATGCGTTCCGAGAGTCCGATCTGCGGCGCGGCAAGACCGACACCCGGCGCATGGCGCATGGTCTCGATCATGTCGTCGATCAGGGTTTGCAAATTTTTGTCGACTTTTGTGACTGCACGCGCTTTGCGGCGCAGTACAGCTTCAGGAAGTGTTACGATCGTACGGAGAGCCATTTTTGATTTACCTTTATTCGTTTGTTGGTACTTTAAAGATGTTTGAAGCGGAAGCAGCAAGTCTCCGATTTTACCCGGATTTTCCATCCCGCTTTTCTTCTTCTTTTTTAAAGTCATCCGCGCTGCGGTGATAGGCAGCCAGCCATTCCGCCATGCGGTCGCGCTCTGCATTGATGGAAGCCTGTTGCTTCTTGGTGGTGCGCGCCATGCGCCGGCGGTCGATGTCAGATTGGACAGCGGCAGGATCGATCACATCTTCAAAGGCAAATTTGGTGCCACCGACCATAATATATACCGTTCCATAGTTGAAGATGTTTCCCAGAATACCAATGCGTTTGTATTCGGTTCCCAAAATATTCTCAAGCTGGGCAGCGTTACGCGTCTCTGTACCGAAAGGCTTGCGGTCAAGATCGATGATCTGTTCGGCATTGACAATGAACTGGTCATTGCTCCAATCCAGTACTCGATAGATGAACCATCCGATGAACACCAGCAGAATCACGAACACGGCTCCCGCCCAGGCATCCACCGAGATGCCTCCGTTGAACGAGATAAATACCTCTTCAGGTATAAATGCCAGTTGGACCAAACGATATAGAAAGACTAACAGAGATCCCAGCATACCTGTGAACGAGAGCCACGCTTCCATGATCAGCACCACCCAGTGCTTTCGATAGATGATGGTATCTCCCGATTCATAGCGGAGTTTCAATGTATTTGCGCCCAGCAGGCGTAAAAGGCTTGAGCGTTTGCGTGGAGGCGGGGGAGGCGGTGGGTTCAGGAGGTCAGGCAGTGCCTGCTGGGTAGGTTTAAGCCCAAGCTGTTTGCGAATCGCGTTCTTCATCGCGTCCTTTTCCAGGTTGGCAGCCGCCTCGCGCGTTCGTTGCCAGTACTCCTCGACCATGTGCGAAGCCTGATTCGGATGGTCTACATCGTTAAAAACTATTTTGCCTACAAACGTTCGGATGATCACATCCCCATAATCCAGAGCACGACCAAATGGATTTGCCTCAACGCCAACCGAAAGAACCGTGCTCAGAGGCGATTCCTGCCGGCTGTCATAAATACCGACCACTTTTTCCAGCCAGACCACACGCTGATCGGTCACAATGTAATAATCGTTGCCCCAATCGACAATGAGCCACGCCATCCAGGCAGCGATTGCGAGCAGGGAAAGCCCGCCTGCCAGTGCAACGATCATAAAAGGCGCAAGCGTGAACCACGCATAAAAGAATAGCAGTGGTATACCCAGCATCAGGACTGGCAGAGCCAGATTTTTATACAGAACAATGAGGTGTTTGCGCGCCAGAAAATAAATAGACTCATCGGGTCGCAGCCATTTGAACTGCAACCGCCGCGCCAGTTCGCGGCTATGGATGGCTATGGAAAGGTTCAGCCGGATGTGAGGCGCCTCTTTATAAAGCTGCTGGAAATGCTCACGCGACAGGACCAGCAGGGAAGTATCTGCCAATGCAGTCACAGTTCCGGAACGGAGTCGATTGGCAACCAGCGCCATCTCGCCAAAATAATCTCCCTTCACCAGACGTGCAAGCTGAACTTCATGCCCTTTTTGTCCTCGCACAATGCGCACACTGCCGCCATAGATCAAATAAAAAGCGGTAGCTCTGTCACCCTGTTTGAAAACCACTCCACCTGTGGGAACGGAGGCTTCCTCTAGTTTTTCCGCGAGAAGCGTAAGTTCATCATCTTCCAAACCATGAAAGAGATGGATCTTTTTGAGAAATGCAACTCTTGCAGAGATTCCAATCGTCACAGTTGGATTCTATCAAATTTCACGCACAATGACGCAGCCATATGCCGGAGTCTCATTCAACTCTGGCAAACGTCCTTGCAGCAGTGCCTCGACGGCTTCCTCCAGGAAGAAGCGGGTTGCCCCTCTTTGTCGGAATGTGATGTTGTCGGCGGCGCCGCGGTAACGCAGGATGCCTTCACGGTCGACGACAAACAGGTGAGGTGTCGTCAGCGCTTCATAGAGATCTGCGACCGTGTGCTCCGCGTCGAGCAGGACCCGCGGGATGCGCCGCGTTTTAGCGGCCTTTTCCGCCATTTGAACGGATTCATTTCGATTTGCCGCAATGGACAGCGTCACTACCTCCCCATTCCACTGCTCGAGCAGGCTGAGTATGTAGCGATCGGTCCGCTCCGAATGCGGGCACTCCGCCGACCAAAAATTGACAATGACGATCCTGCCGCGATAATCGCTCAATCGATGAGAAATGCCTTGTAGATCAGGCAGTTCAAATTCGGGCGCGGGCTGGTTTAATTGCATGAAAATCATTATATCGTTCAATCCGTCATTGCGAGGGAGCGTAGCGACCGAAGCAATCTCATTCGCTATAACAGAAGATTGCTTCGTCGGGCTGGGTTTGATACGCGCTTCGGTGCTACTCAACCATCAGCCCTCCTCGCAATGACGGCCATATTGCCCCATGTTACAATCCTGCTCATGAAAAAATGGCAATTCTGGCTTGGGGTGCTGATTAGCATCTTCTTCATCTGGCTGGCGTTACGCGGCTTACATCTCGAGGAGTTCTGGGACGCGGTAAAACAGGCAAATTACATCTGGCTCCTGCCCGGTATCGCGGTCTATTTTGTTGGCGTCTGGGTGCGGGCCTGGAGATGGCACTATCTGCTGAGTCCGATCAAAAAGATACCCACCCAAACCATGTTCCCGATCACAACGATCGGCTACATGGGTAACAACGTTTATCCGGCGCGCGCCGGCGAAGTGCTGCGCGCCGTGATCTTGAAACGCAAGGAAGGTGTGCCCGTTTCGGCTTCCTTAGCAACGATCATCGTGGAACGCATCTTCGACGGCGTCGTAATGCTGGCATTTATCTTCGTGAACTTGCCCGAGCTCGCCAAACTGACGAGCGCTTCGGGTTTCGTCGGCAATATCCAGCAAGTGGCCATCATCGGGACCGGGGTCTTCCTGAGCGCGCTGGCCGTCTTTCTGCTGGCAGCCATGTTCCCGCAGGTCACTGCAAGAGTCGGTTTGGGATTAATCGAACGCTTTGCGCCCAAACGCCTGCAGGAAAAGATCACTGGCATCATGCACAAATTCCTCGACGGGCTGGCTTCGCTCCGTTCCCCGTTCAATGTGCTGATGGTCTTTTTTACCTCGGTCATTATCTGGCTGCTGGAGACTGGCAAGTACTGGTTCGTGATGCATGCCTTCAATTTCAGCGTCTCGTTCTTTGCGCTCATGCTCATGAACGGCATTGTCAACCTGGCAACGACCATCCCGTCCGCGCCGGGCTACATTGGCACATTCGACGCACCGGGCATCGCGGTGCTGACAGCCTATAACGTGGAGCATTCCGTGGCAGCTGGCTACACGCTGGTCCTGCATGTCGCTCTCTGGCTGCCGATCACGCTGCTCGGAGCGTACTACCTTGCGCGCGAGGGCGTCCGCTGGAGCGACTCGCTACGCGCCGAGACGAGCAACGTATAGATAAGTGAATGTCCTAACTACCTGGGAGGGAACATGGAACAGAAGATGTCTTACGTTCTGCGTCTGGCAGGTGTTGTATTCGGGGTCACCCTGCTTGTCTCACTCATCGTCCTGATTGTCGGGTGGATGCTGCACTGGAACACACCCGTACAATTCAGCAACGGCTTTTTCGTCGCGGGAGGGATTGTGATCGTCCTCGGCGTTGTTTCGGGCATTGGTGGACTCGAACAGCGAGGAGATGCCGCCCTGCTCTATGGGGAAACCGCCGGGCATGCATCCATCACGGAGCGCACCCAGCAAATGCTGACGGATTCCAGGCAAAGATATGGCATGCTGATCCTCGCCATCGCCGTTGGCGCCCTGCTCATCGTGATTGCCGTTATCATCAGCTAGTGTAATCAGGATCAAATTCAGGCAGCCTGGCTGTCTATTTTTATTTAAGTAGCCGTCATGGGGCGATGGGTTATACTTGGTCCCGTAGTTCGTTTTACAGGGCAGAACGAAGGAACGGATCATGATGCAGACCGTCTCGTCCCCCAAAAGAAAAATAAGGGTTCTTATTGCAGACGATATCCAGGAGACACGCCGCAATACCCGGCTGATGTTGGCCACGGTCGATGACGTGGAGGTTGTCGCAATTGCTGCGAATGGTCGTCAGGCGGTTGAGCTGACGGAAGATAATCAACCGGACATTCTCCTGCTCGACATCAATATGCCTGAGATGGACGGGCTTTCTGCCTACAAAGAGATTGCACGCGTTCACCCTGATATTGGCTGCATCATCATCTCTGCAGAAAAGGATGCGACGACCCTGCGCAATGCCATCGCTGTCGGCGTGCAGGAATATCTGTTCAAGCCCTTTACCATCGAAGAACTCGAGACTGCCATCTCGCGTGTGTATGGGCGTGTCGTAAAAACACGCCAGGAACTTGCACAGTCCGAGCAGTTGCGCAGAAGAAATGAAGCGTATCTGAAACAACTGGCGAGCGAGTATACAAAGACCCGGCGTACTGACGATCAGGCCATCGAAATCTTTGAACGGCTTGCTGAAAATCCACAGTGCGAAACGCGCTGGCTGCAAAACCTGGCGATGATCTATGTGATCCGGCAAATGTGGGACAGGCTCAAAATCCTGGCAGAAAAAGTGGAGCAGCGCAAGAAAAAATAAATTATATGGAGTCAGCCACTGCCCGAAGGGCGTGCTGGCAAACTTGGAGAGTGAATGAAAATCGCAATCATCGGAGCGGGGTTTGGCGGCCTGGCGGCTGCCTGCGATCTAAAAAATGCCGGACATGATGTGACCATTTATGAATCCGCCAATTATGTTGGCGGATTGGCTTCGGGCTTCAAGGAACCGCATTGGGATTGGTCGGTCGAGAAGTTTTACCATCACTGGTTCCAAAGCGACAATGAAATGCTCGGTTTGATCAAGGAACTGGGCTGGGAGGACAAGGTCTTGTTCCCGCGCCCACTGACCGTGATGTATCACAAGGGAAAATTCTATCCGTTCGACTCGATCCTCAAGGCGCTTCTCTTTCCCGGGCTTGGGTTTGGTCTCGATAAAATACGATTTGGCTTCGTCGGACTCTATCTCCGTTTAACGGACAACTGGAAGGCCCTCGAAAAGGTCACCGCCGACTCATGGATGACGAAGTGGGCCGGCAGGAACGTTTATGAAAAGATGTGGAAGCCGTTACTGGTCGGAAAGTTCGGTCCCTACTACCGCGATGTCAACATGGCCTGGATGTGGGCCCGCATCAAGGCCCGCACCACCCGCCTGGGCACGTTCGAAGGCGGCTTCCAGCGCTTCGCCGATCTGTTCGCAGAACGCCTGCGCGAGATGGGCGTCACGATCCGGCTGGAGGCGAGAGTCGATTCCATTAAACGGGAGCAGGGCCAGATCGTCATCCGAGGCGGCGGAGAGTCTGAAACGTTCGATAAGGTATTAGTCACCACCTCCCCTAATCTGATGGCAAAACTGGTTCCAGATCTTCCGGAAAATTATTTGAAGGGATTGCTCGAGCTGAAGTCCATGGGCGCGGTGGTCATGGTGCTGTCACTCAAGCACCAATTGTCGAAAGAGGGCTACTACTGGTTCAATGTGCCCAAAGAGGAAGGCTATCCGTTTTTAGCGTTGAATGAACACACAAACTTTGTGCCCAGGGAACATTTCGGCGGCGATCGCATTATCTATGCAGGCGACTATCTGGAAGCCGGTCACGAATATTTTTCGCTGAGCGATGAAGAATTGACAGAACGGTTTGTGCCTGCGCTCAAAAAATTCAATCCCGCTTTCGAACGGGATTGGGTGAAGAAAGTTTGGGTGTTCCGGACGAATTATGCACAGCCTGTGCCGCTGCTCAACCACTCGAAGAACATCCCCTCGATCCAGACACCCATCGAGGGACTGTATTTCGCTTCGATGAGCCAGGTCTACCCCTGGGATCGAGGGACGAATTTCGCCGTGGAGATCGGACGTCGCGCCGCGAAGATGATGCTCGGCAAACAGTAATTGTTCTTTCAACAAATAAAGAACTGCCCTTTCCAAAATGGAGAGGGCAGTTTGGTTGACAAGTGAAGCTTAGCTCACAAGCTTCGCCGTCAATTTGACTTCGGGTCCGGCCAGCGCCTTGGAGACCGGGCAGCCTTTCTTCGCTTCTTCAGCATGGGTCTGCAGGTCGGCAGCGCTCAAGCCGGGGACTTCTGCTTCTGTGTCCAGCTCGATCAATGAAATTGTGGGGCCATCGGTCAGATGCACCGTGGCCGTGGTCGCGATGCGCGTTGGTGTGAAACCCGCCTTGGTAAGCAGGGCAGAGAGGAACATCGAATAACAACCGGCATGGGCCGCGCCGATCAATTCTTCCGGATTTGTCCCCTGTCCTGATTCAAAACGTGAAGCATACGTATACGGACCGTCATAGGCGCCACTCCCCACTTTCATATTGCCAGATCCCTCTTTCAATGTGCCTTTCCATTCAGCAGATGATTTTCGAACAGACATATTCTCCTCACTTTCTAAAATTGGTTTGAAGTTTTCCTACCTAATATTTGACGCCAGCGGCGGTTGGCAAAACCTGCCGGGTGTACAAGCTTGCATTGTACAACTGAAATTGGAGGAGAACAAGTCAGGACTTACACAGAATGAAATTTTTTGTTCGCTAATACCCTGCGGGCATGATGTCTACGCCAATCCTCACAAATTCGCAAAAGATTAGTGAAAATTCGTGGAGACCGAATGTCGCGTAGCGAGGATAATGAATAACCGTTAGTAAGCAATACTCATTTTTCGGTAAACGTTATTGCGCCGATTCAGCCATCTTGATTAGGTCTTCGACGGAGATATCCATGCCGCTGTATAAGGAATACATGGTTTCCCCATCCACCCAGTACAACTGAAGAGCCTGTTCCTTATTCCATTTGACATTCACTTGCTGATTAGCCTGGCTCTCAGGCGGCTCCGCGGCTTGCATCCTGGGTATATCCCAATCTCCGCGAACCAGGACCGCCGGCTGCCCATGAATTTGTACCTCTTTATAACTGCCTGGTCCGACTGGGATCCATACGGTTGGTGGGCCGACTTCATATTTCTGCGTAGCCATGTTAAACCATCTCAGATTGCTTGCCATGATTTGGATCCAGGAATGTTCTTCCGCTCCTTTCCAGTTCAAACCAGCAAAATCTGAGGACTCATCTATACCGCATATTTCATTCATAAAGGTATATCCCTCTGGCGCCCAGGCGGGCACACGAATTTCAAAACGCAGTACTTTCCTCGCTTCTTCGACTGGCAGGCATTCAGGCTCTACAGGCTGTATATTTTGTCCTTCTGAAATTTCAGGAGGTGGACCAAAGTCAAGTTTATAGGTTCTCTCCACGTTCACCCAGATACCACCCACCTTACGCCAGCCTCTGTCGGTCACTGCATATACACAGGCGGCAACTAAAAATAAAAGTGCGAAAACCATGGCAGCGTTACGGAAAGTTAATCTTTGCAGCATGGGTCCCTCAAAGGGAGATTGTGATTGCCGGGAAATACGCTGGTAGAGAGCCTCTGCAAATTCAGCACGCGGCGCTTCATAAAATTGCTCGAAAAACTCATCGTTCATGGTTCACTTCCATTTGCATCCGTAACTTTTCAACGACGCGATATAGAATGATCCCCACATTCGACTCGCTCAAACGCGTGAGGCGGGCGATCTCACGGTTGTTCAAGCCTGCACCATATTTAAAGGCAACCAGCTCGCGCTCACGGACAGTTAATTGTGAAAGCAAAGCATTCAGTTGCGCAAAATCGTGATTGCGCTGCACGGTCTCTTCGAGGGAGATGCGATCAGCCGGTTCGCGAACATCTTCCAATGAGACCTGCGGCTCTTTTTTGCGGAAATGATCGATCGCGACCCGATGGGCAATCGTGAACAGCCAGGTCGAAAAAGCGCTCAGGTCCCGGCGGAAACGCCCGCGTCCGCGCCAGGCTTTTTCGAACGTCACGGCCGTCAAATCTTCAGCGAGAGTTCGGTCGCCTACACGATAGCGAAAGAAATTGTAGACCCGCGGCAGGTGTTCCCGATAGGTAGCTTCCCAGTCGATTTCTTCCGTCAAAATATAAGTTTCCTTTAAGGTGTTTGTTCGAGTGGTCATTCCATCTCATTATACGGAGTGGAAAGAAAAGTATTACATACGCTCCTCGAAGGTATAATTTTCCTGTTAATGCAGCAGAACGGCCTTATTTGGCCGCTCTGTTTATTTACTTCTCACGAAATTCGCAATGGAGGCTCTACTGGGCCGATTCAGCCATCTTGAGCAGATCATTGACAGAAACAGAATCACCATCCAGCCACAGCCAGTAGAGAAAGCCGTCTTCACTCCAGCACAGCAATAAAGCTGCATCACGATCCCACTCCAGTGTCGAGCTTTCAAAATCATTGTCTTTAGGAATCCAATTCCCGCGTATCAACACGGCAGGCTGGCCGTTGATCTTTACCTCTTCATAGCTACCCGGGGCTACCCGCGGTGTGTAAGGGCTTTTGTACATATAATCATTTTTGGCTGGATTCCAATATTTCAAAGACTGGGCTGTTAATACAATTCCCGCTCCGGTCCATGAATTGTCCCATAAAACATTGGCTGTTGTCCCGGTGCCCATTCCCCAAACCGTCGCATTTCCATCCCAGGTAAATCCTTCCGGCATCCATGTCGGCACTTTGATATCGAAACGATACGTTTCCTCCGCCTCCGCGAGTGGCAAGGTATCATCGCCTTGCACCACTCCATCAAGTGGTGCGATCTCCTGGGTGGATATCTCTATTTCTCCGCTTTGCACTTCCACCCAGATATCACCTATCTTTTCCCGGTGCCACAGCTGGGTGACAGCCCGCAGGCAGGCAGCCACCGAGATCAGGAAAAGAACTACAAAAATCGCATTGCGGAACGTGAGTCGGTGCACAAAGCTGCGCGGTGAAGTCGGCACCTCCGGTTTTGAAATCTGCTTATAAAGCGCCTCTGCAAACCCAGCGCGCGGCACCTTTTGAAATTTAGTTAAGAATTCATCGTTCATGGTCCACTTCCATTTGCATCCGTAACTTTTCCACGGTGCGGTTCAAAATCGTGCCCACATTCGACTCACTCAAGCGCGTCAGGCGGGCGATCTCACGATTGTTCAGCCCCGCGCCGTACTTGAAGGCGATCAATTCACGCTCGCGGGCTGGCAGTTGTGACAGGATGGCATACAGCTGTGCGAAATCCTGGTCGCGCTGGACCGTTTCCTCCAGCGAGGCTGGGTCGGCATGCTCACGGACTGCTTCGAGCGGAACATCCGGCCCTCGTCTGCGGAAATGATCGGCGGCCACATTGCGGGCGATGGTGAACAGCCAGGTCGAGAAGGCACTCAGGTCGCGGCGGAAGCGCGACCGCCCGCGCCAGGCCTTCTCAAACGTTGCTGCGGTCAGGTCCTCGGCGAGGGCTTCATCGCTGACCCGGTAGCAGAAGAAGTTGTAGACCCGCGGCAAGTATTCTTTGTAAGCAGCTTCCCAGTTGACTTCTTCCGCCAACGTGTAGGCTCCCTTCAAGGTATCTGTTTGGGTGCTCATCCTGAATCATTATACGGAACTGCAGGCAAAGTATCACAGACACTCCCCCAATCGCCGCGGAGGATTTGTTTTACTTCATCCCCCAGTGAATGGCGATCGTTCCAAACATCAATCGTTCGAAATTGATCTGTTTGAATCCAACTGCCGCCATGCGGACTGCCAGCTCCTCAGCAGTGACGAATCCCTCGGTGGTGTCCGGCAGATAATGATAGGCTTCCTTCGCACCGGTCAATAACCTGCCGAGGATGGGAATAACCACATGCATATGCAGCCAGATGAATGGCGAAAGAATATTTCTTTTTGGGCGCGTTGTGTCGAGGATCACGATGCGTCCGCTCTTTTTAAGGACTCGATATTGTTCCTGCAGTGCTTTTTGCAAGTCGATGGCGTTGCGCATGAAAAAGCCCGAAACCGCCGCGTCAAAAAGCGCATCTTCGAATGGAAGACGAAGCGCATCCGCCGAGGCAAAGTTCAGCGTGCCATTCTTTTGCCCGACCCGCATCATTTCGAGGGTGAAATCCGCCGCGATGACTTTTGCCTGCGGGAATTGTGCCAGCGCTTCACGCGCCAGATCCCCTGTCCCGGCCCCTACATCCAGTAAACGAGCCTTTTGAGGCAGGCGCGTGAGCTGAATGACTTTCCGTCTCCATTGGATATCCTGCCCACCTGTCATCAGACGATTCATCAAATCATAACGTTTGGCAATCCGCGTGAACATGTTTTGTACATACGTGGCGCGTTCTTTGCCTGTCAATTGTGTCATTCATTCTCCTGTGTCTCATACGTTATACTACCGGCGTATTGTAGCAAACTCTGGAGTAGAAATTGAGCGAAACATCATTCAACTGGAATGCCTGGAAATTAGCGGTCCGTCCACGCACATTGCCCGCCGCGGTCGCGGGTGTTTTAATCGGCTGTGCACTGGCCTGGCGTGACGGATTTTTTCAACTCGATGCCGCTTTGGCGTGTTTAATTACCGCAGTGCTCTTACAAATTGGCAGCAACCTGGCAAACGATGTGTTCGACTTCGAGCGCGGCACAGATACACCGGAACGCCTGGGACCTGTGCGCGTCACACAGGCAGGGCTGCTCAGGCCTTCGCAGGTAAAACAGGGCATGCTGTTCGTGTTTGCACTCGCGGCTCTCTTTGGATTATATCTGGCATGGTTGGGCGGCTGGCCGATCATTCTCATTGGCCTTGCCGCGATCCTCTCCGCGATCGCGTATACAGGCGGACCCTTCCCTCTTGGCTATCATGGACTCGGTGACCTTTTTGTTTTTATCTTTTTCGGCCTTGCTTCCGTCGCCGGAACTTATTACGTGCAAGCCGGCTTTGTCTCTGCCGCCGCGTGGTGGATGACTATCCCGCCAGGGTTGATCATCACCGCGATCCTGGTGGTTAATAATTTACGCGACCTTGAAAATGACAAAAAAGCAGGCAAGCATACTCTGGCTGTCATTTTGGGTGAGCAACTGACGAAGACGCAATATTTGATCTGCATGATTGCTGCATATCTTGTACTGATTCCATCTGCATGGCTGGGAGTTGTGCCGTGGTCAGCATTGCTGGCGTGGCTGTCCCTGCCGCTTGCGATCCGTACTATGCGCGCAGTGTTTACTATAAAAGGACGCCCACTCAATGCCGCTCTGGCAGGGACCGGTCAGATCGCGTTGCTGTTCAGCATTTTGTTTTGGGTAGGCTTGCTGTTTAGCTAAGCATCTTGCAAAAGTCTCTGCAGAGCATACAGAGCCATAAGAGATTTTCTCAGTGGCTCGTGAACGCAGTGGCCAAGCCAAGATGTTAACTGACGAACTTCCACTTGCACCATTTTTGTTCCAGCCAGTCCACTGTGAAATACATCCCCAGCCCAAGCAGGCTCATTGCGATCACACCGGCATACATGGCGGGATAATCCAACAGTGTGCTGCCATTGTAGTAAATGTAATATCCCAACCCATATTTTGTAGCCGATAATTCGGTGATATACAGCACGGCAACCGCCGTCCCAATGGATTGACGAAGCGCGGTCAAGATCGCCGGCAAGCTCGCGGGCAGATATACAAAACGGAAAAGCGCCCGCCGTCCGGCACCCAGGCTGAGTAAGCTTTGCATGAGTTGCGGAGGCAATCCCGCCGCCTGATCCCGGACGAGTACCACGATTTGAAAGAACAGAATCAGAAACATGATGGTGATCTTTGCCGTGTCGCCAATTCCCAGAAACAGGATTACCACCGGTACAAAGACAACTTTGGGAATTGGATACAACAGATAGATCAGGGGAGAGATCAAGCGGTTCAAGCGCTGCGACCCGCCAATTGCCAGCCCGACCGGAGCCGCGACCAGCACAGACAGCGCCATTCCTACGAAAACCCTCCAGAAGCTGAATACAAAGTGCTTCAATAAGCCATGTTGTAGTTCCCGGACAAAGACACCGATCACTTTGATTGGAGTGGGCAAAATAGGCAGGCTCACGATCATTGCCAGGACCTGCCAGGCGAGCAGCAATGCGAATGCCGCCAGGAATGTATCACGCCGTTTCATGATGCATCTCTTTCCAGAGCAAATCACACAATTCGTGATACGCCTGACTGCTCCGATGGTCACTTTGATCAACGCGTAGATTCTCGAAGATGCGCATGCTTTTGTTTGGCGCATTACCCAGCAGCAGGATCTTTTTGCCCAGCCCAACCGCTTCTTCGATCGCATGCGTCACGATGACCAGCGTTAGGTTTTGCTCGCTGCACAGGCTCAATGTCAGGTTTTGCAGGTCGCCGCGCGTGATGGCATCCAACGAGGAGAACGGTTCATCCATGAGGAGTAATTCAGGTTCGAGGGCAAGCGTGCGCGCGATCGCGGCGCGTTGACGCTGCCCTCCGGAGATCTGGGATGGGTACTTGTCTGCCACCTCGTCAATTCCCAAACGCGTAAGCCAGTAGGATACATTGTTTACGGGTTGGAAGTTGACAGGCGCATGCCTGCCATCTTCCCCGTAAAAGTCGCGCACACGCAATCCCAACCCTACATTCTCGCGTACTGTGCACCACGGGAGTAAGCCATAGTCCTGCAGGATCAAACCACTGCGCGGACGCGGGCGCGTGAGAATTTCTCCATCGACCAGGATTTGTCCTGAAACAGGTTGGCGTAAGCCTGCAAGCAGATAGAGCAATGTCGTCTTTCCGCAGCCCGATGGACCAAGGATCGACCAGGTCTCGCCGCGGGAAACATGCAGCGAGAAATCCTCGAAAAGAGGCGGCGTGTGAGGGTAGGCGAAGGTGACGGACTTCAGATCGATCATGTTACCTGGGCAGCAGCGTTGAGTTTACTGAATCCTGATACGAAACATCAACTGTCAGTATACCTTTTTCCTTTAACCAATTCAGAGCATCCTGCCATTCATCGGCGGTCGGCACGCCTGCGGCGGGAAAGACCGGCACTTGATAATTTTCGATCAAGGGCTGCGGTACAATTTTCTGTTCACTCAAAACACTTTTATATTTGGCAGGGTCTGCATTGACTAATGTAGTCGCTTCTTCGATGGCAGCCAGAAACGCTTTGACGGATTCCGGTTTCGCATCGATCACCTGCTTGCGGAAGGAGATCACGCTGAAACCATATTCCGGATGGCTTGAATCATCGGCAACGATCACGCCGCCCTGACTCACCACCAGCGCAGCCAGCGGGTCGGGCATAACGCCTGCCTTCAACTGACCGGAGGCAAGCAAAGCCATACGGTCAGGGATCTTCGGCACTGCAATGGTTTTGATCTCATCAGCGGTGAAACCCTCAGCTTGCAAGAGGCGCTCGGTGACATATTCGATCACGGTACCCTGCGATACACCGATCTCGACCCCTTTCAACCCATCCACGGAAGAGATGCCGCTCTGCGCCGAAGCAAGGATGAAGAAGTGTCCATTCCCTTCGGTCGGGCGCAACGCATAACGGACGACCTGCATTTGCACGTTCTCTTTGTTGAAGAGCATCACGGCAAGCGTTTCATTGATCGTGCCGTCGGACCCGCCTGCAGCAAGCAGCTGATCACGCTCGGGAGCGGAGGCAACGGGAATAAGCTCTACATTCACCCCATGTTTTGTGAACAGCCCCTCCTGCTGGGCAACATACATCGGAAGGGTATCGATGATCGGCAGGACGGCGATCTTTAATGTCCCTACTGGTGTCTGGGGCGCACAAGCGGAGAGAAAAATAACGAGACTAAATAAAACCAAGGCAATTCTTTTTTTCATTGAAGGTAGTTCCCTTTCCTTATAGTTTGATAGCGTGGAATTTTACAGAATCGCATGATGC
>DASTJG010000558.1:0-15631 GCA_035716785.1 Anaerolineales bacterium | reverse complement strand
CTCACCAAAAATTCAATATGAACGTCTGTATCCGCAAACTCGCGTTCGAAGACATAGCGCGCACGGTCGATGTGATAGTCCGAGGTGACGACCAGGATCTGCGGCGCGCCATATTTCAGCACGATCGGCTTCGAGAGCGAGGCGTCCTCCAGCGTAGTGGCGCTCTCTGCGAATTCAACGATCGCTTCCGCCGGGACGCCGCGTTCGACCAGGTAGTCTCTCAGGTAGGCGGCATGAGGCCGCCCGGTCGTGTTGAAGTGCGCGCCGTAGCCGCCCGTCAACAGGATTCTCCAACCCGGGTGTTTTGCATATTCCCCCAGGGCCAGCTCGCAGCGCCCTCTGGCAACGCTGTACAGCTTGCCGTCTGCGGAGTTCGGAGAACCCAGGATCACGATCATTCCTTCGCCCGGGGTATCCACTTTGCGGATCTTCCCGCCTGCTGCCCCAGGAACATGCGCAGCTGGGCGCCATGCTCCTGCACGTGACGCAGGTTGTACAGTTGAAGCTCCGCAAAGGTCAGCTCTCCCCACGGGAACCGGCACAGGCGGGATGCCTGTTCGTTTGTCATAGCGCCGATCGTATCCTGGCACCTGCGGCGGCAGTGCTCCAGATATCCGAGCAGCTCTGCGCGGGAATAGGTGCGCGGCAGGGACTCGTTTGCATTCATCTCCACCAGGTCGAATGGCGCAGGCGGAGCAAAGCCCTCTTCCGCGCCTGTCAGGTAGAGGTCCAGCCAGAAGAGCGTATGGTAGCCCAGATACCAGAACGTCGAGAAACCGGCTGCCACCCACTGGCCCGGCTGGTCCTCCCATAGTCGCTTTTCCCAGAGTTCATCCGGGCAGTCGCGCAGGGCGTCGCCTACCATGTCGATGGCCGGTCCAAACTGGCGCCATAACATCTCATTATCGATAATGCCCATGCCTTCCTCCTCCTGCTCTTTCAAAGGACTTCGAGTCGTACAGTCACGCTGTCGCCTTTCTCAAGATTTTCTGCCTTGCGGACACTCGCTTTGATGGGCACAAGGTAAAGCCCGTCTTTGGGAAACAGGGAAGTCGTAAACTCGGTCTTGCCGATCCGCACATGGACCGGGATCACTCCCCAGCCATAGGTCACGACGTTCGAGATGGCTTTCAAGTCGCGGCTCTGCTGCTCCGGAACGGTGACGAAGAACCAGGGCGCAGGTCCCTTCCAGAACAAGATCGTACCGGTAAACTCGATGATCATTGGCACAGTATATCAAATGCCCGGTGATGGAAGATGTTATGTTTGTAGAACTCGTCTTAAAAATACTTTTCGTCATTGCGAGGAGGGTGTTTGCCCCTACGACCCGGCACCCCCCGGCACCGAACCATGATTTGCTAAGCAAATCAGGCGGTGTGCGTCCGGGGCAGGTGAGCAATCTCTTACCCAATTTTTACAGCAAATCTTGTAGGAGATTGCTTCGCTCACCGCACCTGCGGTGGGTGCAGGTGTCGCTCGCAATGACGGCTAGTGTAAGTGTTTTTGAGATGACTTGTAGTAAACTTCCGTAAATTTAACAAAAGGTGAATCCCATGGTCGAACTCTCGCAACTCTATTTTTTCATGGGCGCCTCGCTGGCGCTGTTACTGGTCCCGGGCCCGGCAGTGTTATACATCACCGCCCGTAGCGCGAATCAGGGACGTCTGGCGGGACTGGTTTCGGTGCTGGCGATCGAGACGGCCAACTTCGCCCAGGCGGTCGCGGCAACGCTGGGACTCTCGGCCATCCTGCTCTCATCCGCGCTGGCGTTCGACGTGGTCAAGTATCTGGGCGCGGCGTACCTGATCTATCTCGGCGTCCGCAAGCTGCTCGTCCGCGAGGAGGGAGCGGAGAACGGTCCGATCCAACCCGAAAGCCTTTCCCGCATCTACTGGCAGGGACTGGTCGTCAACCTGCTCAACCCCAAGACGGCGCTGTTCTTCTTCGCCTTCCTGCCCCAGTTCGTGGATCCCGCCAGGGGAAACGTCACTACACAGACGCTGCTGCTGGGCGCGCTCTTCGTGGGGATGGCGATCGTCACCGACAGTCTGTATGCGCTGCTGGCCAGCTCCCTGGCAGAGAAGCTGCGCGGCAGCCGGCACTTCCAGAAGGGACAGCGTTACTTCGCGGGGCTGGTCTATGTGGGCCTGGGGATCACGACCGCGCTGACGGGATCGAAGAAGTAGAAAGAAGATCTTCAAGACATGACAAATGATGTCGCGCATAAAAGTTGGTGGCAGATCTTCGAGGTAGTCTTTGGCATTCCTTTTCTTGTTGCAGTAGCTCTGCAATTGGTCCGACCTATCTCATTCCCACGCGCAAGTATCGTACCAGTTCTCATCCCCGGAGGCGCTCTCCTCATTTTTGTGGGGATAGCTCTTGTAGTTCTTGCGCGTCGAGAGTTCGCACGCTATGGTCAACCAACCGACCCCGGACTTCCCACACGTGAGATCGTCACCACCGGGGCCTTCTCGATCTCAAGAAATCCCCTTTACCTCGGCGGTGTCTGCATCCTGGCAGGAATTTCTTTGGCATTCAATCTTCTATGGGTTTTAATCCTTCTCCTGCCGTCCGTCGTTGCCTGCCATTACATTCTCATCGCACCGGAGGAACGTTATCTCGCTGCCAGGTTCGGTGAGAAATATGGTGCGTACACCGCGACAGTCCATCGATGGTTCGGTCGCAAACGGAGATTGGACTAACGTTATAGTCAAGTCGGGGCTACTGTGGTGGGACGCTTCACAACGAACACCAGCCGTGGGGTGTAATACCATTTCAGGAAAGTACATGATGAAAGAGAAAAACGCAAAATACTACTTAACGCTCGTTACCGCAATAACTGCACTATTTCTATCATTATTTGGCCTCCTGTTTCAAAATATCTATACGGCAAGAATAAATCGAATCACAGCATATGAATTGATGGGACAGGATATTGTGACTGCAATAGTTTCTGCCATATTTATTTGCATCATCCTGTTCAAAAACTATCAAAAGATAAAAACAAAAATCATCTGGCTTGGCTGCATTTTGTACCTGTTCTATATCTATGCTTATTTCAGCTTTGGTGGAATATCAAGCGTGTTCTATCTGCTCTATATCGCGATCACAGGTCTGACCTTATTTCTTTTCTTCTCCATTCTTGTCGATATCGCCACAAACGATCAACTGCCTGACGCGGCTGAAAATTACCCTCGAAAACCAATATCAGTATTCTTCTTTATCAGCATCCTGCTCATGACGGTCATTGAAATCCAGGAGTTGGTTTCGAAAACGATCATCCTGAACGAGGGATTGAATCCCTTCCATGTCTTTTATGTGCTTGATCTGGCAATCATATTCCCAATGATCGTGATCGCTGCGATCTTAAATCTGAAGAAAACAGGCTGGGGTTATTTGTTCAGTGGAGTAGCCTTGATAAAAATCGTCACCATTCTGCCTGCAGTCATTTTCAATGACATTTTTCATCGGTTATATACCGGGATTTTTTTAGACCTGCCTTTCGATATTATGGCGCTGGTTATCACCCTGATCGCCGCGATCCTCCTGAGTTTGTATATGAAAAGGATCGATGACAAGAATAGCAGCAGCGCATTTGTAAATGAAAGATAATTCTGCCCAACACGGTTTTGCTCATAGAGGCTGACATGGTTCTGATCCCCAAAAAACTAAGCAAAGGCGATGTGATAGGCATCGTTTCTCCCTCCCGGCCCGTCTTCCGGGAATTGGCCGGGCAATTCGAGAGGGGAATTGCATTCCTGGAAGCCCACGGGTTCAACGTGGTGATTGGGGAGCATGTCTATTCCGCGACCCTGGGTTATGCGGCCTCGCCGCGCGAGAAGGCGGAAGATATCAACCGGATGTTCGCCGATGAGTCCGTCCAGGCGATCCTCTGCTCGCAGGGCGGTGCGACCGCCAATGCCTGTCTGCCTTACCTGGATTGGGATAATATTCGCTCTCATCCCAAGATCTTCCTGGGCATGAGCGATATCACCGTCCTGTTGAATGCCATCCACCACAAAACGGGACTGGTCACCTTCCATGGCAGCGACCTGATGTGGGGCTTCGGCAGGAATCCGAGCGCGTACGACGAGCAGGAATTCATCGCATCCCTAATGGATGCCCGGACCGGAGCAATTCCACCCAACCGCGCCCGCCAAACGGTCAGGAATGGAATTGCCGAGGGCAAGCTGCTGGGAGGGAATCTGCCTTGCCTGGCGAAGCTGGCCGGGACACCATATTTCCCGGATTTCACCGGAGCGATCTTTTTCGTGGAAGCCATGGGAATCCAGCCGGAAGAGTGCGACCATTTCTTCCAGCAATTGAAACAAATCGGGGTATTCGATCGAATTCGAGGCGCGCTCGTCGGTTACATCGACAGCCTGCAAAAGGATGAGAACGCCGTGATGCAGATGGAGGACGTCCTGCTGCATGTGACCGCCGAATTTGACTTCCCGATTTTGAAGGTCAATGACTTTGGGCATAACTGTCCCAACACGATCTTACCGGTAGGTGGAAACGTTAGAATGGACGCGGATAAGGGAACACTGGAAATTTTGGAAGAATGTGTACAATAACAGCAGTCGCGCGTATATCTCAATCAACAGGGGTAGTCCAGTCCTGAAAGGTGCCGCTATGATGAAGCATGTAAAATTTTCAAGGTCGCTATTTCTGATCGTAGTTTTCTGCACAGTGCTTGTTGTCCCGGCCTGTGCGCAAAGGGAGGTCGAGCCCTCACCAACCGGTGTTCCTGCAACATCTATCCCTCAGAGCAATACAGAAACTCCCGGAGTCGTTATGAAAGAACCGTTGATCACTCATATGTACACAGCTGACCCTTCGGCGCATGTCTTCGAAGGCAAGATCTACATTTATCCTTCCCATGATCTGGATGATCATCCCGGTCGCCCGGCCCCCGATGATCTGGGATCTCAATTCGACATGGTGGACTATCATGTCTTCTCCATGGAGAATATGCAAACGCCGCCGGTGGATCATGGCGAGGTCCTGCACGTCAAGGACGTCCCCTGGGCGGAGAAGCAGATGTGGGCGCCCGATGCCGCTTTCAAGAATGACACGTACTATTTGTATTTCCCCGCCCTGGATCGCGAGGGGATTTTCCGGATCGGTGTCGCCACCAGTACATCGCCGGCCGGTCCATTCAAGGCGGAACCGAACTACATCCAGGGCAGCTTCAGCATGGATCCCTGTGTGTTTGTCGATGAGGATGGACAGGCCTATATGTACTTCGGCGGGTTGTGGGGCGGACAGCTCGAAAGATGGCAGACCGGAGAGTACGATCCCAATGGGCAGGTACCTGGCCCGGGCAAACCGATGCTGGGACCGCGCGTCGCGAAAATGTCGGAAGACATGCTGAGCTTCGATGGACCCGTGGGGGAAGTCTCCATTCTCGACGAAGATGGCAAACCGGTCGATGCCGGTGATCAGGCCAGACTCTTTTTCGAGGCCAGTTGGATGCACAAATATAAGGACACTTATTATTTTTCCTATTCCACAGGTTTCAGCCGCCGCCTGGCATACGCCACGGGCACGAGTCCGACAGGTCCCTTCACGTTCCAGGGCTACATCCTATCCCCGGTCCTCGGCTGGACCACCCATCATTCCATCGTCGAATTTCAGGGGAAGTGGTACCTCTTCTATCACGACGCCACCCTGTCTGGAGGCATCGACTATATGCGCAATATCAAAGTCGCCGAACTGACCTACAACCCGGATGGCACGATCAAGGCAATGGAGCCTTAAGAGGTGTTTTGAAATTCGTTTCAGATTTTGTTGGTTTTCCTTTTCGGCAATGTTTTGCCGCGAATTCCGCGAATTCGCACGAACTTTTCCCTTTATGGAAACCTTTGTGCTCTCCCCGGCACTTGCACCCGGGGCAAGTGTCGTGTCCTCACCGCACTGGCGCCGGTGCAGTGTTGTGGTGAATTAAGAAACACTCTCTAATGAGGTAAAAGAACATGGCAGACAAACCTCGCGCTCTTCTCACAAAACTTTCCACCGGCAGGCTGGTTGGGGAAAACAGTATATACGCTGGTCAAAAGGACACTGGAGAAATGTCACATGAAAAATAAACAACCCTCGTTTCGTCTCACCGGCCAGGTCGCGTTGGTCACGGCTTCGGCGAAGGGCATCGGAAAGGCTTGCGCGCTTGCCCTGGCAGAGGCGGGAGCCGACATCATCCTGGGGCTGCGCGATCGGAATTCCGCGTCGGCGCTCGCGCTTGTCGGGCAGATCCAGAAGCTCGGCCGTGAAGTGTTGCCCGTGCAGATGGATGTGACGCAGATGGGTCAGATCCGCGCGGCTGTGGATGCAGGGAGGCGGCACTTCAAGCGTATCGACATCCTCGTGAACAACGCCGGGATCGGCGCGCCGAATCCCGCGGAACGAGTCACCGAGAAGGATTTCGACGAGACGCTCGCCATCAACCTCAAGGGGACGTTCTTCACCGCGCAAACGGTTGGGCGTGCCATGATCAAACAGCGCCGCGGGCGGATCATCAACATCAGCTCCCAGGCCGGTTTCGTGGCCCTGCCGACCGAATCGGTCTACTGCATGACGAAGGCTGCCATCTCCCATTTGACCAAATGCCTGGCCCTCGAGTGGGCCAAGTACAACATCACCGTCAATGCCGTCGCGCCGACCTTCATCAAAACGCCCGGGACAAAGAAGTGGCTCGACGACAAAAACTTCCGCAAGTCGGTGCAGGCGCGCATCCCACTCGGGCGGATCGGCACTCCCGAGGAAGTGGCGGAACCAGTCGTGTTTCTTGCCTCCCCGGCGGCTTCCCTGATCACAGGCGAAACGCTCATGATCGACGGCGGCTGGACGATCCAGTAAGCCCCGATGGTGCAAAGTCTCCTGACCTGCACCAAGCCACGACTAAAGGTCTTTTCAATCTAATGAATAAAGCAACCGTCACACTATTTTTAACTCTCGGCATTCTTGCAGGGATCATGGGGATCGAACACGGGATTGGAGAGGTGCTCGAAGGGTATCGACCAACGGAGAGCGTCTTTATTTTATCTTGGCCGAACTCGGCATTTTTCGAGATCATGTCCGGGGAACCTGCAATGACGGTTATTCCGAATTACCTGGTTACAGGACTTCTCGCGATCATCTTCTCGTGTATCTTTCTTGCTGTTTTCGTAAAGTCCAGTCACGATGGAAAAGCTATCATTATTCTGCTTGCCCTTTTAATTCTTATGCTGCTTGCCGGCGGAGGTTTTGGCCCACCCATCCTTGGGATTATTGCCGTTCTAATCGCATTAAAGAAAAACTCCCCACTTAGGACATGGAGCAAGCTGCCTTCAAAGCTCCACAATATTTTTGATATTTTATGGCCCTGGTCATTCGGCCTATGCCTGATCGGATGGCTGATGCTGTTCCCAGGAGCAGCGCTGATCGCCTTCTTTACAGGCATGGATAGTGCCTTATTAATGATCATCCCAATTCTCATTGCATTTGCTTTTATTCCAATAACCCTGCTTCTGGGATTTTCACGCGATATTTTAAAACGGAACTCCGCACTCCTCAATCCTTCCAGGAATAACCCGTTAGAAGTAAGAAGTTGAGGCAACTTTGTTGAATAAAGGACAAACAAACCGTCTGTTGGGATACCCGGCAGATGCCCGCCTGCTGATCATCAACGCCGACGATTTCGGGATGTGTCATGCGGTCAATGAGGCGGTCTTCCGCGCGCTCAACGAAGGTGTGCTTCGCTCCACAACCCTGATGGTGCCCTGTCCCTGGGCTTTGCACGCGATGCATTTCCTTGCAGATCATCCGGAGATTCCTTTTGGCGTGCACCTCACCGCGATCTCGGATTGGGTTGACTACCGCTGGGGACCGGTAACTCCCAGAGAAAAGGTGCCATCGCTGATCAATCCAGCCGGATACTTCTACAACTTCGAACACATGCCGAAGTTTCTGGCCCAGGTCAGATTAGATGAACTGGAAATTGAATTCAGAGGGCAGATCGAATCTGTGTTGGCAGCCGGGCTTAAGCCTGCTCACCTGGACTGGCATTCTTTGCGTATCAACAGCAGACCGGATATTTTCGATCTGATGCTGAAGCTGGCAAGGGAATATGGGCTGGCACTGCGGGTTGCCGGACAAGCCATGATCGAAAAAGTACAAAGCCAGGGACTCCCCACCAATGATTACGACTTTTTAGACAGCTGCCTCCTTGATCTCGTCGATAAACCCGCGCGCTATGCGCAAATGCTGCGCGAGTTACCGGCGGGATTGAGTGAGTGGGCTGTCCACCCCGGCCTGGATAGCCCCGAGCTGCTCGCCATAGAACTCGAGGGAAATCACATCCGCCAGACGGATTTCGATTTTTTGATGTCGCAGGAGGCAAAAGACATCGTAGAGGAAGAGGGCATTATTCTTTTGGACTACCGGGCCCTGCAGGCAGTCTGGAGAAGCAAGTGATTCGATCCACTCCGGTCTCACCTGGGAGCACTCAAAGGTTGTAGATCGCCCAAGAGAGCAAACCACGGAGACACCAAGGCACGGAGTTTTTGAGATGCTTTTCTCCGTGTTTCCGTGTCTCCGTGGTTAATTTTCTCCTTCCGGCAAAAAACCTTTACAACTTTTTAGCGCACCTCCCACCCCAGCGTGGGGCATTTTCTTTGCCTCTCTAGTATAATCCGCCGCATGACTATCAAAACGCAATTAAACGAATCCGTAAAAGACGCCATGAAGAGCGGGGATGAGGTCCGCAAGCGGACTCTGCGGATGGCGCTGGCTGCGATCAAGCAGGTGGAAGTGGACAAACGTACCGAACTCGATGACACGGCCGTGACGAACCTGATCCAGAAGGAGGTCAAGAACCGCCGCGAAGCGATCGAAGAGGCGAAGAAGGCCAACCGCGCGGACCTGATCGAGGCCAACGAAGCAGAGATCACTGTGCTGCAGGCCTTCCTGCCGAAGGCCATGCCGGCCGAGGAACTGCAGGCCCTGGTCCAGGCTGCCATTGCAGAAACCGGCGCAGCCGGCCCCGCCGACATGGGAAAGGTCATGAAGGTCGTCATGCCGAAGGTAGCGGGACGCGCGCCCAACGACATGGTCAGCGCGACCGTGAAGGAACTCCTGCAAAAGTAATTCATGACGTTAAAATTTTTTACCAGGGAGACGGGAGATCAGGGAGATTCTATAAAGGAATCTCTCTGTCGTTCCGTGCCTGCCTGGTTGAACGTGTGGAAATAAAATGGGGACACTCACCGCGCGCGATCACAAGGTTCCGGCGCGCATTCGTCTGTTTCAAGTCGTTCTCCTCATCGTTGTGAGTATTATTTCGTATGGGGCTCTGGTGCTGCCGGAGTTACTGCTGCCGGCCTCCGTACCGCTCCGTCCCGGCGAAGTCTCTCCAAACGACTTCCAGGCGCCGCAATCTCTGGAATACATCAGCGAAGTGCGTACGGAAGATGCGCGCCAGGCGGCAGAGAACGCGGCGGCGCCGGTCTACGCGTCTCCCGACCCGTCGATTGCGCGCGGCCAGATCGAGCGCCTCCGCGCTGCGTTGCAGTACATCAGCCTCGTCCGTGAGGACGAGAATTCCACGACCGAACAAAAAGTTGCCGATATCTCAGGTCTGAGCGACGTGAAGCTCAGATCTGAGACGATCGAAAGCATCCTGGCTCTGCCGCCAGCGCGCTGGGAGACGATCCAGCAGGAAACGTTGAGCGTGCTGGAGCAGGTCATGCGTCCCAGCATTCGTGAACAGGAGCTGGAAGCCGCCCAGCGGACTATCCCTTCGCTGGTGAGTCTGGCCTTGAATGAAGAGCAGGCCGCCCTGGTTGTGGAACTGGTAACGGCGTTTGTCGTTCCGAACAGCGTCTACAGCGAAAAATTAACGGAGGCCGCCAGGCAGTCCGCGCGCGAGGCGGTGGAACCGGTCATCCAGGAATACAAGGCAGGTGAGATCATCGTCCTGCGCGGGCAGATCATTACCCCCGCGGAGTTCGAGGCCCTGCATCAGTTCGGTTTGATCAAAGAAGACAACCCCTGGCAGGACTACGTGGGCGCAGGCGCGCTCGTCGTGATGCTGGCAGCTTTCGTCGTCCTGTATTTTTCGCGCCGGCGTTTACCTTTCCTGTTCGAGCCGCGCAGCCTCATCCTGGTCGCATTGCTCTTCATCCTTTTTATCGTGAGCGCGCGTCTCGTCATCCCGAACCGCACGATCCTGCCCTATGCATTTCCACTGGCAGCGATGGGATTATTGGTCGCCACCCTGTTTCGTAACGAGGCAGGCATTGTTTTCTCCATCGCTCTGTCGATCCTGGTGCCATACAATTTGCCGAACGCGCTCGATCTGACTCCTTACTATCTCTTATCGTCGTTGACCGGCGTTTTGGTGCTGGGCAACGCGCGGCGGGTGTGGACGTTCTTTCGGGCCGGGATGGCCACCGCCGCGGCCGGCATTGCCATGTTGATCGCGTTCCGCTTTCCCTTTGTGCAGATGGATGTGATCGCCCTGTTCCAGCTGCCTGCCGCAGCCATCTTCAGCGGACTGGCAGCCTCGAGCATCGCCTTGCTGCTGCAATATTTCCTGGCGCAGACTCTGGGCCTGACGACGGCTTTACAGCTGATCGAGATCTCGCGCCCGGATTTTCCGCTGCTCCAGTTCTTTTTGCGC
This sequence comes from Anaerolineales bacterium, assembly GCA_035716785.1. GTDB lineage: Bacteria > Chloroflexota > Anaerolineae > Anaerolineales > Villigracilaceae > Defluviilinea. The sequence continues at coordinate 4,971 of DASTJG010000558.1, read as the reverse complement.
AACGCACCCGGAACGTATCAGCACAGCTTACAGGTGGCCAACCTGGCCGAGCAGGCCGCCGAGACAATTGGCGCGGATGCCCTGCTGACGCGCGTCGGCGCCCTCTTCCACGACGTGGGCAAAGCAATGAACCCCATGTTCTTCGTGGAGAACCAGCCGCAGGATCAGTTGAACACCCATGAAGACCTCTCTCCAAACGAGTCAGCTGGAGCGATCATCGACCATGTCAACGATGGGCTGGTGCTGGCGCGCAAGCACCGGCTGCCGCGCCGGATCGATGATTTCATCCTGGAACACCATGGCACGATGATCACACGCTATCAATACAGCAAGGCACTGGAAGTCGCGGGCGGCGATGCCTCCAGGGTGGATATGGAACAGTTCCGTTACCCGGGTCCCAGGCCGCGTTCGCGCGAGACTGCCCTGCTCATGCTGGCCGACGGGGCCGAAGCTCGCGCCCGCGCCGAGCGCCCGGGGGATGAGGAAGCGATCCGTAACATCGTTCGCTCCACCATCGAGGTCGCCCAGAAGCAGGGTCAGCTGGATGAAACGCAATTGACTCTGCGCGACCTCAGCACCATTACGGATGTCTTCGTCAGTATCCTGCGCGGCACTCATCACCCGCGCATTTCCTATCCCAAGGAATCGCCCGCCACGCAGGATGTCAGCACTGTTCCGAACAAGAAATGATCCATATCGAAACTGAATTTCCTTTCCCTGAAAATTTGCTCGAGAACGCGGCGCGCGCTGCCCTGGAATATGAGTCCGAATCGTTGGATTCGGAGCTGTCCATCATTCTGACAGACGACGCGCGCCTGCACGAGCTGAACCTGAATTATCTGAATGTCGATGCGCCGACCGATGTGCTTTCCTTCCCCGCCTCCGAAACCGACCCGGAAACGGGCGCGCGTTATATCGGCGACATCCTCATCTCGATCCCGCGCGCGCAGAGCCAGGCGCAGGCCGCGGGCCATCCGCTCGAAGCGGAGGTGCAGCTGCTGGTCGTGCACGGCGTCCTGCATTTGCTTGGGCACGATCACGCCCGGGCAAAAGAAAAGGCCCGCATGTGGAAAGCACAGGCTGAAGTCCTGCAACGGCTCGGACTCGGTCACATTCAGATTCGAGAAGAGTAATGGCACTCAAAAGTTTCATCAATTCCCGCATCCATGCGTTTGGGCATGCCTTTCACGGCTGGCAGCATGTGTTAAAAACCCAGCGCAATGCCTGGATCCATTCCGTCGTCGCTACAATCGTTTTCATCCTGGGTTTGTGGCTGGGCTTATCGGCGCGCGACTGGGCCGTCATTGTGTTAACCATCGCGATGGTGTTCACAGCCGAATTCATCAACACTGCCATCGAAGCGGTAGTGGACCTGGCCAGCCCGGTCCATCATCCGCTGGCCAAGGTAGGTAAGGATGTCGGCGCGGGCGCCGTCCTGATCTCGGCGCTGGCCGCTGTGCTGGTCGGTCTGCTTATTCTTGGTCCACCTTTGTGGGCACGCCTCGTATCCTTATTTACTGGCAATTGATGTTATGGATTGCAAAATCAGGAGATTTTGCACCGAAGTCAGGAGACTTTGGACTCCTATATAGTTATTATTTACTGGAGACACTATGACCTTATCTTTTCAATTTGGTACTGTGGGTTCACCGCTTGGCACACCCAAGAAACCGGGTGGCTCGGTCGGCGCGATCGGGTTTAGCAAATCCATCGGGTTGAGCACGCTGGAGCTTGGCTGGGTGCAATCGGTACGTGTGACCGAGGTGACCTGCGCGGCGATCAAGGCACAAGCGGAGGAACAGGGATTTTCATTGAGTGTCCACGCGCCGTATTTCATCAACCTGAACGCGCTGGCTGACGAGTGGCCCAAGTCTCGCAAACGTCTGATGGACGCGGCCATCTGCGGCTATGCAGCCGGCGCAACAGACATCATCTTCCATCCTGGTTCTTATTTTGGGAATGATCCAACAGATGTTCTCAAGATCGCGATCCCCCGCCTGCAGGGCTGTGTGGATGAACTGCGCAAGGCCGGCAACCCGGTGATCCTGCGGCCGGAAACGATGGGGAAATCTGCAATGCTGGGTTCCTTCGAGGACACGCTCGAGATGAGCAAAGCCATCGCAGGCGTAGAACCATGCCTCGACTTTGCACACCTGCACGCCCGTCCCGGTGACGGGTCGATGAATACCTATGACGAATGGTGTTCTTTATTGAAGGCGTATCAAAAGGCGCTTGGCAAGAAAGCGCTGAAGCGGCTGCACATCCATCTTTCGGGGATCGAGTATGGCCCCAAAGGAGAAAGAAATCACCTGCCGGTGGCCGAGTCGGATCTGAAACTGAACCTGCTTTTTAAAGCGCTGAAAGACTTTAGCTGCGCGGGCCGCATCCTGTGCGAAAGCCCCATCATGGAGGAAGACGCGCTGAATATGAAGAAAGCCTGGATGAAAGTGAGCAGAGAAAAAGAGTAAGAAGCAGTACGTCATTTCATCATGGTTCTTCGATCAGATCTGCCAATGAGTAAATTGTATGCGTCGGCTTGATAGAACCGTCAGCGGGCAAGCTCTCGTCGGCGTGGTTGACCCAGACCGTACCCATTCCCAGCTGCTGCGCCGGACGGATATCGTATTCCAGATCATCCCCGATCATCCAGACTTGCGTTGGAGAGACACCGAACCGTTCCAGTCCATGTTTAAAGACACGTGGGTCTGGTTTGCCAACACCAAACTCGCTCTCGACCAGAATAAAATTAAAATATTGCTCCAATGCAAAGCGGCGAATTTTCGCGCGCTGAAACTCAGCGTTCCCGTTCGTGATCAACCCCATACGAATGTCTCGATCCTGCAATATCTTGAGCGTTTCAACAGAACCGGGAAAGGGTTGGACCATTTCTTCGCGCAGCGTTGTAAATGAATCGGCAAGCTCTTTGCTGGTCTTGAGGTCATTGACTTGCAGCTGGCTGAATGCCTGGGCAAGAACCAGACGGCGGGCTGTTCGCAAATCAAGCCGCCATGTGCGATGCCTTTCCGGATCTGACCAGAACCATTTCCCGGTCTGTTTGATTGCTGTCAACAATTGGTCCGGGCTGATATTGTCTAACCTGGGTGCGAAAGATGCACAGAGATTTTCCCAGCATCTTTCCCCGGGAGCCATGTAATCCAGGATGGTGTCATCCAGATCAAGAAAGAGAAAATAAGGTAACGAACGCATAAAGAATCATCCGTCTAAAAACACATGTTATCCAGCCAGTTCACGTCGCTATCGAGCATGGATTGTACGCCCCAGCATCTGGTCCATTACCCATGAAGTTCGGGCGGCACTTGCACCTGTGCTGGGGCAGACACCGACACCATTCAGCGCGTCGACAACCGTCTGAATGAGCGGCTGCTGAATGTGAGGTGGGGCCTCGTACGAAAACTCATGGCGGCCGGTGCGGGTGGTCAAGATGATCGGCTGGTTATCAAATGTAGCAAAGGTGAGCTTGCCTTTACTGCCAACAATCTCGATAACATCTTGTCTGTCAAAGCTGGTAAAGCACCAGGTACCAACTCCATGTACACCTGACTCGAACATGAATGTACCCGTGACAATATCTTCCGCGGGATACAGGTGTGCCTGATTGGTCCCAAAGCCTCGGACAGAGTGAATGGGCCCCAAAATATAGTCCAGGAGGTCCAGCATGTGAGAAGCCAGGTCTACGAAATGCCCGCCACCGGCCACTTCCGGAATCACCCGCCAGGGGAGCGTCGCTGCATTGAGTTCTTCGGCAGCCAGAGGTCGATGAAGGGTCACATTGACAAAACGGACTTTGCCGATGCTTTGCGTGTCGATCAACTCTTTCACCTTGAGGAAGCGGGGCAACGCTCGCCGATAGTAAGCGACGAACAGGGGCACAGCCGCGTCCCTGCACGCCTGAATCATGGCCTGACATTCTTCAAAGTTCAGTGCCATCGGTTTCTCGACATAGACAGGTTTCCCTGCCTGAGCACTCAACAAGGTGTAGGTTTTGTGAGCCACAGGTGGTGTGGCGATGTAGACCGCATCAACTTCCGGATCGTTGATCAGGGCTTCTGCATTATCGTACCACCTTGACACGCCGTGACGTTTTGCATAATCTCTGGCGAGCTCGCCGTTACGCCTCATGACGGCCACCAGGCTGGAGTGAGTGGCTTTCTGAAGTGCAGGCCCGCTTTTAACTTCGGTGACATCACCACAACCGACGATTCCCCAGCGAATCGTTCGCATTAGCATCTCCTTATATTCCAAAGTGCTGACTGGTCAGCGGTAAGCCGTGCTCGAAAATTCATGGATGATCCGGCTCAACCGGCCAGCGAGTCTGAAATTGATTTATCCCGGATATGCAATAAACCCTGTCTTGACACCACTGACAAATCCTGAGTTCTCATAAAACATCAGTGTAGCTTCGTCTTTCCTTCCGGTTAACAGCATTACTTTATAGCACTGATGCTTCCAGGCAATACTGAGTGCATACTGGAGGATATTTCTTCCAATTCCTTTTTTTCTATAATTTGCATGTGTCACAACATTCTCGATCAATCCATAGGGTTTTGCGCCGCGCGTGAGATTAGGAATAATGACAAGTATACAACTCGCAACCAGCTTTCCTTCATAATCTGCCACAACACAATGGATCTTTTTATCCGTCAGGATTTCCTGCCAGACTGCTTCCACTTCCGCCTCTTCGGGCAGCGGTAAGTCATTCGTATTTAGATGTTTGTTTAATTCGAGTAACTGGTCCCGTTCGTCAGGTTTAATTTCGCGGTAAATGATGTTCATGCTTCTCCATGTTCGCCTCGATAAAATCTACAAGTCGTCCACCGGCGTTTTGCCATCCATCCAGTTCAGTTCGCTATCGAGCATGAATTGCGCGCCCCAGCCGTAGGGATTCTCGTTCCAGGGTTGGAAGGTTTTGACTTTCTGATAAAACGCCTCGACGTTTTCTGCCGTAGGCTC
>DASTJG010000557.1:0-9012 GCA_035716785.1 Anaerolineales bacterium | reverse complement strand
ACTGGGATAATGCCTTCAAACTTGCAGAGAAAAGAATGGGACTGCCATATAGCGGCAGCTATGGCTTTACAGAAACCTACATGTATTGGCCTACCACCCACATGGTGCAGCCTTCTGAAAATGCCCTGCAGTGTGACTCATGCCACGGCGAAAACGGACGTCTCGAATGGGAAACCCTGGGCTATCCGGGTGATCCCGTCGAATGGGGCGGAAGGGATAAATAAACATGACAAAGCGCAACCTGCTCATCCTGGTTGGATTGCTCATCGTAGCTATATCCTTTGTCGGGATACGTTCCGCGCTTGCCCGGCCGGAACCTGCTCCCGTTGAACAAGTCTCCCCCCTCCATCCGACCTTTGCCCTGCTCGATAAGAACGGCGAGAACGTTCTTGAATCAGGCAAGACGCTCTCCACCATGCGAACCTGTGGACAGTGTCATGACACCGAGTTCATTCAGAGCCATGCCTTCCATTCCGACCTGGGCTTAAGTGACTATAAGGAAAATGGCGGATACAATGCCAGCACCGGGACATTCGGAAAGTGGGATCCGCTCACCTATCGCTTCCTCTCCCAAAAAGGTGACGAGAGACTCGATCTCTCCACAGCAGAGTGGCTCCAACTGAACGGAAATCGCGTCATCGGCGGCGGACCTGCGACGACCTCACGAACGGGCAAGTCCCTTACAGGCCTCAAGTCTGACCCATCGAACCCCGAAGTCAGCGTCTTGAACTCCGAGATGGGTCAAGCTGAAACATGGGATTGGAGCGAATCCGGCACGATGGAAATGAATTGTTTCCTGTGCCACATGGAGTCCCCCAATTATGAAGCGCGTTTGCATGCCATTCAGTCCGGTCAATTTGAGCTGGCAAACACAGCCACTCTCTTCGACAGCGAACTCGTTGTTCCAACCGTGGATGGCTTCCAATGGGTTGAAGCCGCCTTCCAGGAGAATGGTGAAATCTCCGAGGATATCACTTTCATCAAAGACCCAACCAACGCGAACTGCGCCGCGTGCCATGGTGAAATTCATACAGACACGAGCGAGCCACTCGCTCTTCATGCAGGGGATTTGAACTACCCGCAAACTGCCACAACAGGACAGGTGATCTCATCCCAGAAGATTTCCGAATCGGGCGTCAACCTAAGTGGAAAAGAGGAACTCGACCGCTCATGGGATATTCACGCCGAACGGCAACTGCAATGCACCGATTGTCACTATGCCTTGAACAATCCTGCCCATGCAAATGAAGCACAGAAGGCGGAGCCCGGACATCTCCTTTATGACCCACGCACGCTGGAGATCAGCGAGTATCTCGAAAAGCCCGATCATAATTTCGCACGCGGGCAGAGCGCACAGTACAACGTCGCGCCCGAACTCAAAGGAGCCATGCGCCGCTGCGAATCCTGTCACGATGCGGACGAGGGACATGCCGACTGGCTTCCCTACATTGACACGCACATGGCAACCGTCGCCTGCGAAACCTGTCACATCCCGCAAATGTACGCCCCCGCCATCCAATCCTATGACTGGACAGTATTGAGTCTCGATAAAGGACCCGTCAAATCCTATCGCGGCGTGGAGGGTGACCCGAGCGCGGTCACATCGCTTGTGACGGGCTACAAACCTGTTTTATTGAATCGCACCAATATTGACGGACAGCAACTGCTCGCGCCGTACAATCTGATCACAACCTATTACTGGGTTTACGACGATACTAATGGGAACAAGCGCCCCGTTCGGCTGATCGACCTTGAAGCTGCTTACTTTGAAAATGGCAAGTATGCGCCCGACATCCTCTCCACATTCGATGCGAATGGCAGCGGTTCCCTCGGCGACGATGAACTGATAATCGACAATCTGGCAAAAGCAGAAACAGTCAAATCGAAGCTTGTCGCGCTGGGACTGGATAACCCACACATCGAAGGGCTGACACAACCCTACAGCATCAACCACAACGTGGCACGCGGTGAAAATGCAGTCAACGAGTGTAAGGCTTGTCACAACGACGAATCGCGCGTTGCGCAACCGATCATGTTGTCGGACCATGCGCCGAACGGAGTCGTGCCTACATTCGACGCGGCCAACAACGTCAATGCCTCCGGGGAAATCGTCAAAGACAGCAGCGGTACGGTGTACTACAACCCCATCCCTGCCAATGACCAAATGTACGTCTTTGGCTCCAGCCGCGTCAGCTGGATCGACTGGCTCGGCGGGTTGATGTTCGCGGGTGTGTTGCTGGGTGTGATCGGGCACGGGACGCTGAGATACCTGTCGACGCGGAAGCAGGCCAAAGGTCCAAAACAGACCGAACGGATTTACATGTATGAATCCTATCGCCGCTTCTGGCACTGGCTGCAGACCACATCCATCGTTATCCTGTTGTTCACCGGTTTGATCATCCATCGGCCGGATATTTTTGGCGCCTTCTCGTTCCGCGGCGTGGTGACCGTGCATAACGTGCTGGCTGTCATCCTGGTCGTGAATGCCCTGCTCTCGATCTTCTATCACGTTGCAACCGACCGCCTGAAGGAATTTATCCCACACCCCTATGGTTTCTTCGATGATGCTATCGTTCAGGCAAAGTATTACATCCGCGGCATCTTCAAAGGGGAAGTGCATCCGTTCGAGAAGCGACCGGACAGCCGCATGAATCCCATCCAGAAGGCAACATACTTCGGGATTCTGAATGTGCTGCTGCCGCTGCAAATCCTGACCGGCATGTTGATGTGGGGCGTACAGAAATGGCCCGCGGTTGCCAACTGGTTCGGCGGACTCCCCGTCCTGGCACCCTTCCACTCCCTTGTCGCCTGGACCTTTGCCACCTTCATCATCGGTCATGTGTATATGACGACCACCGGCGCCACTCCGCTTGAATCGATCCGTGGCATGATCACGGGCTACGAAGAGGTGGAAGTACATCAACATGCGGACGAAGAGGCTGTTGGGTGAGTAAAAGGAGAAAACATGACAACTGCTCGTGTCACAAAGAAAAGTATTTTCAAGCGTCCTGAAAAACCTTATGTCCATCCTTATTTCGGGGGAATGGTACTGGGAATCGTCCTGTTCCTGGCGCTGCTCTTCACGGGGAATGGACTGGGCTCGTCAGGCGCCACTGCCCGCATCGACGCGGCAATTGTGGATGCTGTTGCACCTTCCCATGTGGACAATACCCCTTATCTCTTGAAGATGGCTGGTGGAGACAAAAACCCGTTCGACGATTGGATCCTGCCTGTATTCATCGGCGCGCTGCTTGGTGGTTTCGCTTCAGGCTTGTTCAACGGGCGTCTGAAATTCATGACTACGAAAGGCCCCCACATCTCAGACCGCACTCGCTGGATAATGGCATTCCTCGGCGGTGTGCTCTTCCTTTATGGCGCGCGCATGGCACGCGGCTGTACGTCGGGGCAGGCGCTCACCGGCGGCACGACCCTCTCCGCCGGTTCCTGGCTGATCATGTTCGCCATCTTCGCTGGGGCATACGGAATGGCATATTTCGTCCGCAGGTTATGGAATTAGGAGGACGCGATGAACTTTCCACTCCAGGATTTTATTGCCGTCAGCGCCTCAAACCCATGGACCTATGTTGTCTTCGGACTAATCGGCTTTGCCTTCGGCTTCACGCTTGAAATGTCGGGTTTTGGCGACTCGCGCAAGCTCGCCGCGCAGTTCTACTTCACCGAGTTGACCGTACTCAAGGTCATGTTCACCGCCATTGTCACCGCGATGGTCCTGCTCTTTGGAGCGGTAGGGCTCGGCATCCTCGACTTCAGCCAGGTCTGGGTCAATACCACCTACATCTGGTCGGGCGTCCTCGGCGGACTCATCATGGGCGTCGGCTTCATCGTCGGCGGCTTCTGCCCCACCACCTCGCTCGCCTCCGCTTCGACGGGCAAGATCGACGGCATGCTCTTCATGCTCGGCGGATTCGTCGGCGCGTTTCTCTTCGGCGAGACCGAAAGATATTTCGACAACTGGTACAACACCGCAGGCTACTACGGACGCGTCACCCTCGACCAGGTTTTCAATCTGCCTGTCGGCGTAGTCGTTCTGCTGGTTGTATTGATGGCGCTCTTCATGTTCTGGGGCGCAGAACAACTCGAGCGGATCTTCGGGAAAAAGGATCTCAGCAAAGAACCAAAGTTGCGAGTTGCCGGTGCAGGTGTGCTCCTGGCATTGGCACTTGCGGTCGTCTTTATTGGAAGCCCATCCTTTGAACAACGGTACAACAAAGTCCAGTTCACGCGCGAGATCGATAAGCAGAAAGTCACTTTGAGCGCAGACGAGATGCTCAAAAAGCGCCTTGTGCAGATCGCGCCAGCCGAAATGTTCAAGACCGTTTACAACCAGAATATCAACCTGATCATGCTCGACGTCCGCCCGGAAGCAGAGTACAACCTCTATCATATCAAGGGCGCGCTCAATGTTCCGCTGGATAAATTGCCTATGATCATCCCGGACCTGCTGACGGAACCGCCTGCGAACAGTGTTTTCGTGCTGATGAGCAACGATGAGACTGCCGCGACCCAGGCCTGGAAGCAGCTTGTGGCATCCTCGGTGCCGAATGTCTACATCCTGGAAGGCGGCATCAATAACTGGATCGCTTTCTTTGGAAAAGAAGAGAACTTTGAATCTGTTTCATCGGTTGGTGAAGACCAACTGGACTACGTCTTCCCGGCCGCCCTGGGCAGCAAATACGAATCATGCGATCCCAATCCGGCCCATTATGAAGAACTTGAATTCGAGGCCAAGATCAAGCTGGAACTCAAACGCGATAAATCGGGCGGTGGATGCGGTTAAAGAGTAAACAAGTACACAGGTAGACAAGAAAGAAGTCCTCATGCACCGCGAGGACTTCTTTCTTGTTTCTTCCTACTTTATTGTTCCGTAATCGTTATTGTCTCAATTGCGTCGCCTTCAAAGGTCGGATTCTGATCCGGATCGCGGCGCGTGATGCCATTGACCACCTCCATCCCCTCGATGACCTGACCGAAGATGGTATAGCCATCATTTAGCTGAGGAGTCGCGTCAAACGTGATAAAGAACTGGCTGCCGTTGGTCGGTGTGGCGGGACCGGTGTTCGCCATTGCCACAACGCCGGCCTTGTCGAACGTCAGGTCGCTGCCTTCATATTCAAATTGATAACCCGGTCCACCCATACCTGTACCCGTGGGGTCGCCGCCCTGCGCCATGAAGCCTTCCAGGACGCGATGGAATGTTACGCCATCGTAATACCCGTCCCGCGCCAGAAAGACAAAATTGTTCACAGTAACAGGTGCTTTGTCAGGGAAAAGTTGCACCACAAATTCTCCACCTTTTTCCATTTTGACTGTAGCGAAATATTTCTTGTTCACATCGATCGTCATTGGCGGAAGTGCATCATATTGCTTGGTCTTTGATTCTGTACTTGGCCAGACCAGCCAGATTATACCGATCACTACCAATCCCAATATCACTGCTCCGGCGATCTGTATCGTTCTTTCAGTCTGCTTTTTCCGGAGGGCCTGCTCGCGGCGCTCATCGCTCTTCTTTCTGTTTGCCATTTCGATTCTCCTCTATATCATCCTGAATTTCGTCATTTTCAACGGATTACGCGCTCGTTATTTTACAATAATACTCTGTTTGAAAATAGCCAATCGTCATCAAATTTGAATTACTTCTTTCCGAGTCTGGCATGATGATAACAGAATATAATGACGGGCATGGACTCCACCTACTTCCGCAAACAGATCTTCCTGCCTCAGGATCACGGCTCATGGGTGTTTATTTTCAGTCCCCTGCTTGTCGGACTTTTCGCGGGCGAGAGATTCACACCTGCATCGCTTAGCCTGGTTATCGCGGCCATGACTGCATTCCTGCTCCGCCAGCCGGTCACGATCGCAGTCAAGGCGTATGCTGATCGCCGCGCTAAAAGCGACCTGCCCGCGGCACACTTCTGGATCGTGGTGTATGGGATCACTATCCTGATTGCGCTGATCGGGTTAATACTTACTGGTTTTGGTTACCTTATCTTGCTCGCCATTCCTGGAGTACCTGTGTTTGCCTGGAATTTGTGGCTGGTGAGCAAACGTGAAGAGCGCAGGCAGGTCAATATGGAACTGATCGCCACAGGAGTCCTGTCCCTGGCAGCGCCTGCCGCGTATTGGGTTGGGATCGGTCGCTATGACACCGCCGGCTGGTGGCTGTGGATCCTGGTCTGGTTCCAGACCGCCGCGAGCATTGTCTACGCGTACCTGAGGCTCGAGCAACGGGAGCTGGACCAGGTCCCCGCGCGCCGCGAACTGTGGCAAATGGGACTCCGCTCCTTTGCGTACACGACGTTCAACCTCGCTGTATCCCTCCTGCTTGGGCTTTTCTCCGTTTTACCGCGTTTTATTTTCCTTCCATACTTGATACAATGGAGTGAGACGCTCTGGGGAATTTTCCATCCCGCCATCCGGTGGAAACCCACACGGATAGGCATCCGTCAATTGGTCGTAAGCATATTGTGGACGATCTCGTTCATCGTCACATGGAGGCTGTAATGGATGAAATGAAATGGGAATTGCTCACCGAGGTGCAGGGGCGCCTGGAAGCGGAATTCCTCAAAACCCATCTTGGGGCCCATGGTATCGATATCGAACTTTTTCAGGAATCCGTTGGACAGCACGCTTATGCTGTCACAGTGAACGGCCTGGGGCGTGTCCAGTTGTTTGTTTCAAAGGAACAAGCCAAAGAAGCACACCGGATTCTTGATGAATACAATCAAACAAAGGAGTAGTGGTGAAGAACACTGTTATCCTCGTTACCAACAATGGCATGGGAAATGCTGACGGAAAACTGGAACTTGTCTTGTTCCCCAAATATCTTGAGCTTTTATCGCAGAGTGATGATTTACCGGCTGCAATGTGCTTTTATACCAATGGAGTGAAGCTGGTTTGCGAAGGCTCACCGGTCATCGAATTGCTGCGTAACCTGGAAAGCAAAGGTGTCCATTTGATCATTTGTTCCACCTGCCTGAACTACTTCAATCTAACAGATAAAATCCAAGTGGGGATTGTTGGAGGCATGGGGGACATCCTTGAAGCGCAAATGAAAGCAGAAAAAGTGATTACTCTGTAAATATGTCTCGCACACCGAAGCATAAAAGTTGTCATTTCCAGCGCTATCTGCTCACAATTGTCATTGCCATTCTCTTGTTATTGGCGGGGCCGCTTGTCCCGCTTCGGGCACAGGCTTCATCTCAGATCCAATCCACTTCCACGCCGACTCCATTACCAACGCCCACGTTCGACCCGCAAAGGCTGGAAAAGCCGGTCATCGCTGCTGACCATTCCGAGCAAGTGAGAAAGGGATCGGAGATCTACTGGGGTGCCTGTATGACATGCCACGGTGACGCCGGCCAGGGGTTCACCGACGAATGGCGCAACGCTTTCGCCCCAGAAGAACGGGACTGCTGGCAATCGGGTTGTCATGGTCCTGATTACCCGCCTGAGAGCTTCCTGATGCCGCAAGATAAGCTGGCACCTGCGATTGCAGGAAGCGGGAAGCTTACGCGCTACAAGAACGCACAGGAACTGCACGATTTTATCCTTGTCAACATGCCCTGGTGGGATCCGGGTCAACTCACCGATGAAAAAGCATGGCAGGTCACTTCTTATATTTTGAGTCTACGCAAGGTTATGCCAAAAGCGTTTGAGCTAACCGAGGCAAACGCCTCTGCCATCCAGACACAGTACGCGGTCCCGCAGCCAGGCAACGACCGCCCCGCCGTCCTGACTCTGACAGCGCTCCTGGCTCTTGCCGCCCTTGGCATGATCGCACAAGACCTGCGCAAGAATAAGATCAGGGTTGCAGCAAAGCCGAACTTCTTCCATCATCTGCATCCACCAACGATCCCGGCTCTCCAGGCACGTTGGCGCTATACACTGGGAGCAGGCGGACTGGCAGTCTTTTTGTGTTTTGTCCTGCTGGTCACCGGAATCCTGGAAATGTTCTACTACATTCCCACGCCTGAGCATGCCGCAGTCTCCGTCGAAGTCATTACATCACTCGTCCCGTTCGGCGCGCTGACCCGCAACCTGCACTTCTGGTCCGCGCAGGCCCTGCTGATCGTTGTGAGCATTCATCTCCTGCGCGTGATCCTGACCGGAGCCTACGCGCGTCACCGCCGGCTGAATTACCTCATCGGCCTGGGGATGCTGGTCCTGGTCCTGCTGCTGGATTTCACCGGCTATGTCCTGCGCTGGGATGAAGGCATCCGCTGGGCGCTGATCGTGGGCACGAACCTGCTCAAGACCGTTCCATGGATCGGTGACTGGCTTTACCGCCTCGCCGTCGGCGGGCCGGAACCGGCCTTATCATCCGTGGAACGCTTTTACACTTGGCACATCTTCGTGTTGACTCTGGCGATGATCGTCCTCGGCGCGTGGCACATCTTCCGCGTCCGGCGCGATGGAGGCGTTGCCGTTCCCTCACCCGACCAACGCAAAGACAACACGCGCATCTCCCGCTTTGACCTCGTACGTCGGGAAGTGCTGTTCACGGTGATCGCCGGAGTCGTCCTGCTCTTTGTGTCTGTGTTTTTCCCCGCGCCAATCGAACGCCCCATCACACAAGCCATCGTGGATGTCCATAACTCGCGGGCACCCTGGTTCTTTCTGTGGGTGCAGCAGTTGCTCAAACTTGGCGATCCATTCTTCTGGGGCGTTGCCTTCCCGATCATCCTGTTGGTCGTGCTGGCACTTTTGCCCTACATCCTCCCGCAAACAAGCGATGACGAACTGGGGCAATGGTTCCCGCGTGGAAACCGTCTCGCCCAAATCGTCATGATCATCATTACATTAGCTCTGATCATCTTAACGATCGTCTTTATCATACCGACCACCAAAATATGAAAAACATCTCACGCCATGATTTTCTAAAGATTTCCACCAATTCGCTCCTTGCCATCTCAGGCTTGCTTGGACTCGGCGGATTGCTTCGCTATTTGAGCTACCAATTTGACCCCGCCCCACAAAGCGAGTTCGATATCG
>DASTJG010000556.1:0-5435 GCA_035716785.1 Anaerolineales bacterium | reverse complement strand
CTTCCGGCAGGACCGGATGTCCCTTCGAGCATGACGGCTTCCATGCCGCTTTCAAGATGAACCGAGATGTGTGGATTTAATTCAATATTGAGGGCATGACGTGTTTCAGGGCTGCCGTCGTAATAAATCTTTTCATCGACGAAAACGGCCCAGCGCGGGATCACGTGCGGCCTTCCATCCGGGCGGACGGAACAAAGCCAGTAGTTTTTGGATTCGGTCAATTGCGCGGCAACCCATTCCCAGGTCAGGAAAGAAACGGGCCGGTCCACGTATCCTTTTGGAAATTTTGGGCGGGTAACTTTTGTGGGTTTCATGCCCAGACTATACAGCAATCCTGAGGAAACTGCAATCAATTCAACGAAGAGGAAGGGATTCGGGCCCCGGACTGTTTACGGGTCCGTTTTCGGGTTGAGTAAAATCCGGCCCACCACAGGCCAAAGTGATAGCCTGCCAGAGCGAGGACATATCCACCAATTACATCGAGAATATAGTGCTGACCCGTAAATAACGTGGAAAGGGAAACAATTACCAGGATCAAGATCCACAAAAACTTCTGACGCGGATACCAGCGACTAAAGAATAAAGCCAGCAGGGCAGTGATATAGACGTGGCTGCTGGGAAAGGCATCATACCTTCCATAGTTGTCGTGGATAAAGCGCAGGAGAGACACAAAGATATCATTTCCCGTCAGTGCAGCTGGTTTTACATACGTCGGAAAGAAAATAAATATCACCGTTCCAATTGTCAGTGTGAGAATACAAGCCAGAATGAAGGAGCGAAATGAACGATCCTCCATCTTTAGGGTAATCCAGATCAGGCTGGACAACCAGAGGACATAACACAATACATAGGGCAAAACCCAAATGGGCCAGATCGGCCAACTATCGATCGGTAGCTTTGGCTCGACCCCTCCCGTGAGTCTGTTGCTGGTCGGGAAATAGATCATGTGAATGCAACATACAAGAATAACAAGCAGGATCCGTTTACTCAATGTCAAAGCGAAGCCATTTCTCTTTGACGTTTCAATGGGATAAGATGGCGAAGTCACTGTTTACCTCCGTATTTCCAAGAATACAATAATGCTGAAAAACCAGCTATGGGGGAACTCATGGAGGGGAAAAGCCGCATTTACAAAAGTCTACGGAATTTGACGAAGCTTGTTGCATGATTAACTTACCTTACACAGAACGTCCCGAAGGCGTCGCCGTGGCGACATTTCCTTGGAAGACCTCGTTGACCGGTTCGAACCTTCGGGACGGTGCATAACATCAGTCATTAAATAGTTTGAGCGACTGTAACACCGCCCAGAAGCTTTTCACGATTTTGTATGGTAAAGGATCTGCGCCTCAAGCACGCGCCCAGCCTGCAATGGCGCGTATATCCTCCGGTGTTGTGCGGCAGCATCCGCCGATCAGGCGCGCGCCTGCCGCGTACCATTCCTTGGCCTGCTCGCCAAACGAATCGATCACAGGCGCACCATTCCAGTCATTGTTTGTCGCGTCGTATGTCTCACCGGAATTGGGATAAACCAGAATGGGTTTCTGCGTTACCCGTTTCATCTCGCGGATCAGAGACGAGATGTATTCTGGGGATGTGCAATTCACTCCCACGGCCGTAATTTGCGGATGATCTTCCAGTTGCTTTACGCAGTCTGCCAGCAACTGGCCTTCTGAAATATGCTTTTCATCGCCTGCCGTGAAACTAACCCACGCACTGATCGCAGGGAATTCCTTGAGCAGGCTCGCAACTGCCTGCGCTTCCACCAGGCATGGAATGGTTTCGCAGGCGAGCAAGTCTGCGCCTGCTTCGACCAGTGCGCGCAGACGCGGACGATGGAAGTCCATCAAATCCTTTTCGGTGAGTCCGTAATTACCGCGATATTCGGAGCCGTCTGCCAGGAACGCGCCGTAGGGACCTACCGACGCGGCAACGAAAGGTCTGGGGCGCCCGGTGTGGTTGGACGTCTCCGCCCAGAACTCGTCGCGTGCCGCCATAGCAAGCCGGACAGATGTCTGGATCAATGCGATCGCTTCCTTTTCACTGAGTCCGCGTTTGACAAACCCCTCGATTGTGGCCTGGTAGCTGGCGGTGATCACGCAATCTGCGCCCGCCTTGAAATAATCGAAGTGGACCTGCTTGATGATCTCAGGCTGCTCGAGCAAAAATTTGGCAGACCACAGGTCATCTTTCAAGTCACAGCCGTGGCGCTCCAATTCGGTGGCAAGCGCGCCGTCGATCACGAGAACAGGGTAATGATCCAGAATGGAAGTGACAGGATTCATTCGCGATATGCCCGCTATGGCAGCACACCCAGTTCATCCAGGGAGCGGTGCAACTCCGCCGTGTCGCGATACACGCGGAAGGCGCCTGCCTTGCTCAACTCATCCTCCCCGTATCCGCCGCTGAGCAAGCCGATGCTCAGCATGCCTGCCCGCCGCGCTGCCAGCAGATCCCAGACCGCGTCGCCAACCACGTAGCAATTGCCTGGGCTGGTCCCCATCCGCTGCTGGCAAGCCAGGAAGAGGTCCGGCTCGGGTTTGGCGCGCAAGACATCGCCGCGTTCAACGATGACTGTTTCAGGATGAATGCCAAGGATATCGAGCGAACCATTGATCTCGGGGCGGCGACCAGAGGTTGCAATTCCAAACAGGATATTATTCGCGTACAACGCTTGAATCAATTCGACTGCTCCGGGCAGCGGCCGCCGCTCGGGCAGGAGCTGGATGAAGATCTCGCCATGCCGCTTTTGCAGAGCTTCTTCCTCCTCGGGGCTGATCTCGCGCCCAAGCTCGCGCCCCACTGCGCGGGTAAAGAGCCCGCCGCTCATGCCGATCTTGCGGTGGATGCGCCAGCCTTCGATGGCCATCCCCGCCTCGGTGAGAGCTTTCTGCCAGGCAAAAATATGGGCATAGACTGTATCCACCAGTGTGCCGTCCAGGTCAAAAATAAGTGCTTGCATTTTTATCTCCGATTATTTTCCTAACAACCATTCATCAAAAAAATCGAGCAGCCTTCTTTGATAGCGGCGGGGATTATCCGTGTATCCCGAAAGGTGCGGAACATTTTCCTGCTTCCACAAAAAGCGCGGTTCCCCGGCGGCATTGAAAAGCTTCTCTCCCGAATCGGAAGGCGCAACGACATCTGCCATGCCCTGGACGATATAAACCGGGCGCGGACTGATCCTGGCGATGTCGTTCAGTGGGTTGACGTTGTCGAGCCTGAACCCGGTCCCGGCTGTGACGATAAATCGCGCGACCGGATTGATCACCGGGTATGGCACGAGATGATCGAATTCCTCATCGAGGGAGGTAAACGAACTATCGATAAACACCGCTTCGATCTCAGGGAATTGAGCCGCGGCGCGAATGATCGTTGCCCCGCCCATCGAACCGCCCCAGGCGCCGACATGCTCCACACCCGGTTGCGCCTGCACATACTCCAGCGCGGCTTTGACATCCATTACTTCCAGATACCCTATGGTTGAGATACTCCCATCGCTTTCGCCGTGAGCCCTTGCATCCCAGGCCAGCACGCCATACTTTTTCCTTGCCAGCAACGCGTAGACCCACTCCGGGCGTTTGTTGCCGTAGCCGTGCGCAAGCAAAATCACTGCACCGTTTTGAGGAGGCGTGTACCATGCCGAGAGCCGAATCCCATCCTCGGTGACTAGGTCAACGGGTCGGTAGTCGATCTTATATTTTCTGAGTGTCTTTCCCTCTGGGACGGTGCGCGGCGGATGCAGGACGTCATTTAATTCTATTGCGCTGGCAAGAATGATTGCGACCACCACCACAATGGTAAGTTTCCCTGCAAACACAAAAATGGATCTTGCCCAACGGCTCCCTCTGGTCTTGTTCATGATTGGATTATACAGTAGGTCACATCTGCGAAGTCCCCGGATGGGGTTGACGTGACAGTTTCTAAGAACCGTCACTCTGTAAGCGTGATCCGCCGGGACAATGGCAAGGATCAGCGAGCCGATCAATAAAATCCCAATCACAAACGCCGTGAAGTGAAGACTGCTCACGGTGTAAGACAGGCCGAGTTCTTCTTTTAGAAAGGGCGTAATGGACCCAACACGCTGAGAAAATAAGCATAAAAAGCCAGCGCAAAATATGCCAGCCATGTAAAACGGTTGCGATGAGAAGTGTGAGGCATGAAGAAATTGTATCGGGCTTCGGGTACGATGATTTCTTGATCATTTCCCTTCCATGGTCTCGGACTAAACAGTTCGCTGACCCGTTTTGCGAGTCAGCGAATTTCATAGAAGGTCGCTGTTATTTCCAGATTGCTTAAGGCTGCCACTGCAGCTTATCAGCCCGGTTGGTGTTTTGCTGTCCAGGGGGCAGGTCTGCCATCCATACGGGTGAAGCCGACCCGATGTTGGTCAAATCCATCAGGAACACTTGATCGTTACTGATATACGCCAGACATCTTCCATCAGCAGAAACAGTAGGCGCAGAGGCGGAATCGGCTACTTTGATCAGCCCTGTGCCATCTGTGTGGGCAAGATAGATGGAAGGGTTCAGCGTCTCATCTGCGAGTTGAAGCACCAGTCCCTTTCCATCCGGAGTCCAGCTCAAGTTTATAGAACCTGACGTGCCCGATGTTTCTTCGATGGGCAGGCTTGCGATGGTGACTTGATGAGTGCCGTCAGCTCTTTCCACCACAAGACGAACCATCGTATCAAGCACCTCAAAATAAGCCAGGTGTGAGCCGTTTGGAGACCATGCAAAGCTGTTCTCCGCTTGTAACGGTGGCGCCAGACCGATCATTCTAGGTTGCAGATCGCTGAGCGTGAGTTGGATCAAGCCGGCAAAAAAAACAAAATCATCAGAAGCATCATAATCACCATGAAATAGGATGCTTTTATCATCCGGGGCGAATTGTGGTGTCTCAAAAAAATTTGCGTTCAGTGGTTTTTCTTCGACCGAACCGGTTCCATCTGCATTCACAAGATAGATCATCGACCTGCTTTTAACTGACCGCAGGAGAAGTCGCTTCCCATCGTGAGTCCAGGCCAAGTCCATCAGGTATCCCAGGTCCGGAGAAGGAAGAACATATTCAAGCTGTCTGTCAACATCGTGGATATAGATATCGCCGCGGCTTTGATGATTGGCAATGATCGCCAACCGGCTGCCATCCGGCGACCAGGCAAACGTACGCAGCTCGTCAATCTGTTTCTCTTCATAAAGCTCTGTGAATCCGGTTTTGTCCGGATTGGTCAGGAACACGGAAAAATCATATGCCAGAGCCAGAGATCCTGCACAAATTTTTCCCTGTCGTATGTCCGATTCAAACGAGGGTTCCGGGCTGGGGACCATTTCCGTCGCAGCCGGTGGATTAGATGCCAGGGAGCGAATGACCCAGTTCAGCAAAAATACAGCGCCCAGGGTCACTACTGCCCATCCAGCGACCCTCATAACGTTTGTGGG
>DASTJG010000555.1:0-28472 GCA_035716785.1 Anaerolineales bacterium | reverse complement strand
TTCGACGTAGCGATCGGGAAGAAAACGTTTCCCTGAGGGCGAATACCATTGCAGAGACTTCTGTGTGAAAAGGAAGCCATTTTCCTTCAACGCCAGAAACATGGACTGCGACACTTTGAAATGGTTCTCGGTGTGAGTGGTAGTGAACAAGTCGTAGGTAATGCCCCAGCCTTTGAACAGTTCAAGGAAACCATCATGATACTTCTTGTACACTTCTTCGACGGGCTTGCCTTCCTTGTCGGCTGCCAGCGTGACAGGCGTCCCATGCGAGTCCGTGCCACTGACCATGAGCACTTTGTTCCCCTTCAAACGATGGTAACGCGCGACAATATCACCGGGCAGATGGGAGCCGGTGATGTTCCCTACGTGGATCTCGGCGTTGGCGTAGGGCCAGGCGATTGCGATCAAAATATTTTCAGGCATTCATGCCTCCGTGATTTTTTTTCACCACGAAGGACACCAGGGTCACGAAGGATTTAAGAAGAAAATCCTTGTGTACTTTGTGCCCTTTGTGTTTAAGTCTTTTGAACTACAACAAAAAAGCTGTCCACATAACTGGGACAGCCTTTTGATTCGACAAAGGTGAAATTAGCACTGATCCCAGACGCGGCCTGACATCTCCATTCGCAGGGGCATGGACATGGTCATTGTCACCACTGAAGAAGCAGAGCGTGTACTCATGGCGCCAAGTTTACTATGTCATTTGCCAGGTTGCAAGGATATTCTACTCGTCAGGCAGACCTTTGGTTTAGCAGGATGCAGGATACACCCCTCTCAATCGGAAGGTTTTTGTAATCTGTCAGCCTTTCAATCTATGCTAGACTCTCCTCAGGATTCACGCAGTATGCACTAACAGATGGTCCATTTGGCATTTTTAAAGTCTGACCCTTATTCACTATTGGTAGGTTCGGAAAGGTCAATATGAAACCAACAAAGCGCAATTCTCGTGCAACCCGTAAGACAATCCCCCCGAAGAGTGAAGAGCATGAGCGGTTGAAAGCCGCGCTGGCAGAAGCACAATATCTCCTAAACGCGTTGCTGGATAACGTTCCCGATTATATCTATTTTAAAGATACCGAATCCCGTTTTATTAGAACGTCCAAAGCGCATGCCGAAGCATTCGGCATGCGTGATCCGGCGCAGGTGATAGGCAAGTCAGATTTCGACTTTTTCACAGAGGCTCATGCCCGCCCCGCCTATGAAGACGAGCAGGAGATCATTCGTACCGGGCGGCCCATCAGTAAGGAAGAAAGGGAAACCTGGGCAGACCGCCCCGATACATGGGTCCTGACGACAAAGATGCCTTTGCGCGATCATGAGGGGAACATCATTGGCACATTGGGTATCTCGAAAGACATCACGGAACGTAAGCAGGTTGAAGCTGAGCTTCTTCGGGAGAAACAATTCCTGGAAGCATTGAACCTAAACAGCCCTGTGGCTATCGTTATCCTGGACAATACAGAACATATTGTGTCGGCAAATCCGGCGTTCGAGGAGTTGTTTGGTTATGGTCCATTGGAAGTCATTGGAAAGAAGCTGGATACCCTTGTTACAACCCCGGAAACAATTCAGGAAGCGGTTGAGTATACCCGCCAGGCAATGATCGGCCCGGTCCATGGCTTTGGCAAGCGTCGTAAGAAAAATGGCGAAATAGTCACTGTAGAAATACACGGCGCGCCAGTCGTGGTAGCTGGTGAGAAAGTCGGTACAGTGGCAATTTATCACGACATTACCGAATTGGACAAAGCCCGCAGAGAAGCCGAGGAAGCCAATCGCGCCAAGAGTGAATTCCTGGCCAATATGAGCCACGAGATCCGCACGCCTATGAATGGAGTCATAGGCATGCTGGAGCTTGCCCTCGACACATCTCTTACCTCCGAGCAGCGCGATTATTTGGAGACCTCCCTCCAGAGTGCGGAAGCGCTACTTACCCTGCTCAATGACATCCTGGATTTCTCCAAGATCGAAGCAGGCAAACTTGATCTCAATACCATTAACTTCAGTCTTCGGAATACCGTAGAGGATGTGGCTTATGCATTCGCAAAACGCGCTCAGGAAAAAGGACTTGAGATCGCCTGCCTGATCCACCCCGACCTCATGTCTGACCTGCAGGGAGATCCTGGTCGTTTACGTCAGATACTATTGAACCTTGTTGGCAACGCCATAAAGTTTACACATCAGGGAGAGATTGTCGTTCGAGCTGAGCCGATCACTGAGACCGAGACACATGCCCTGATCCATTTCTCTGTGCAGGACACCGGGATCGGTATTCCTTATGAGCGACAGGCCGCGGTGTTCGATCGCTTCACGCAGGCAGATGGATCGACCACACGCAAATATGGCGGGACGGGTCTGGGATTGACGATCTGCAAACAATTGGTCGAGACCATGGGCGGGAAAATAGGATTGGAAAGCGCCCCTGGCGTTGGAAGCACCTTCTGGTTTGATGTCAACTTTTCCAAACAACCTGCCCAGAAGCGCGGGACTGCGCCCCTTACCCCCAGGGTCGAGAACTTGTCACAGGCACGTATTCTGGTTGTGGATGACAACCAGACCAATCGCCTGATCCTAACCAAGAATGTAGAAGCCCTGGGTTCTCGAGTCGATGCCGTCATTAGCGGTGCAAAGGCCCTGGAGAACCTGCGGAATGCCTACCGTGCCGGTGACCCATATCATGTTGTTTTGCTGGATATGCAAATGCCGGGCATGGATGGAGAACAGACCGCGCGCGCGATCAAGAGCGATCCCGCTGTTAAAGATGTCAAGATTATCATTCTCACTTCCATGGGGCAGCGCGGCGATGCTGCCCGCCTGGAGGCGCTTGGATGTTCCGGATATTTGCTCAAGCCTGTGAAACAGCAGCTGTTGTTCGACGCCATTATCGCGGTGTTGGAACGTCAGGAAATTCGAGAGCCAAGTCTGGTCACACGTCATACACTTGCCGAGCAAAGAAAGCTTGGATTGCGCATCTTGCTTGCTGAAGACAATCCCATTAATCAAAAACTTGCTGTCATTCTGCTTCAAAAAGCAGGTTATTCCGTGGATGCCGTTGAAAATGGCGCGCAGGTTCTTAAAAAGGTTCAAGATAGTTTGTATAGCGCGATCCTGATGGATGTCCAAATGCCCGAGATGGATGGATTGGAAGCCACGCGGCAAATACGGGAAATGGAGAAAGCCACCAGCTGGCATATTCCCATTATTGCCATGACGGCGCACGCCATGCAGGGCGACCGCGAACGTTGTCTTGAGGCAGGCATGGACGACTATCTATCCAAGCCGCTTGAGCCCAAAGTGCTGTTCAATGTCCTGGAGCGCTGGGTGCGGAGTGGTGAGGAGAACATCGTGGAGGCAGGGCAGGATTATTCCTCTCCCATGGATATTTTCCCTGCAGACTTGGGCGAAGACTTGTTCGGAGAAAGCCAGCCTTCCATTTCACCGACAACGAAGGCGCCTGCTCCTTTTTTTGAGGAAGCTTCACGCACAGATGCGGCACCTGTGAATTTTGAGGCGGTTCTCCATCGATTTGAGGGCGACCGCGATTTCATGATGGCAATGCTCAAGGAGTACAAGGATCATCTGCCCGGTCGGCTGCGCGAAATCCGGGAAGCTGCGCAAGCCGCGGATGCCAGTCGTCTGAGCCGCCTCGCTCATAATCTGAAGGGTGTTTCATTGAATTTCAATGCCGATGCAGTCGCAGATATTGCGCTCAAGCTTGAAGAGATGGGAAAGCGTGAGGATCTGACCGGTGCATTGGCACTTGTTGATCGGTTGGATGTGGAAGCTCACCGGCTGGAAGAATATTTAACTAGTAAAGGTTTATAAGAGAGAAGAGGAAGTGCCATGACACGTGTTCTTGTCATCGATGACGAACCGATCAATCATCAGCTGGTTGCCCGCGTATTGGAACCGCTCCATTACGAATTACAATTTTCTGCAAATGGAAAGGATGGGGTGGCGAAGGCGCGCAGTCTGAAGCCTGATCTGATCATCACAGACGTAATGATGCCCGACCTCGATGGGTATGAAGTCACGCGCATTCTTCGCCGTGAACCGCAATTTGCGGCGACGCCGATTTTAGTGCTGACAGCACAGGCCGGACTGCAGGATAAACTCAAGTCATTTGAGGCGGGTGCCGACGATCATTTGACCAAGCCATTCGAAGCGGCAGAACTGCTCATGCGCGTGACATCCTTACTCAGACGTATGGAAGCTGCCAGATTGCCCCAGCCTGAAGCACAGACAAATCAGAGCGCGCGTATGATTGCCATTCATAGCCTGCGCGGTGGAACGGGTGCCTCCTCGCTGGCAGTCAACCTGGGCGTGGGACTGGCTTCGTTATGGAAAAAACCAACGGCTCTTTTGGACCTCACAATGACTGCGGGGCAGGTGGCCATGATGCTAAACATGCCACTTAAGCGCACCTGGACAGATATTGCCAGGTTCAATGCAGATGAACTGGATATGGATGCTGTAATGTCCATTGTTGGGACACATGAAAGCGGACTTTCTTTTATCGCTGCTCCGACATTTCCCTCCGAAGCAGAAACGTTGCACAGTGAAACGCTTGGCGCAGCACTGCGTTTGGCGAAGGGGCAATTCGAGTATATCGTTTCCGACCTGCCTCATAATTTCAGTGAGCCTGCGATTCAAGCCCTCGATGTGGCGGATATCATTCTTATGGTGGCAACGCCCGACATGTCATCCATTCGCGCGGCTGTGGCTGCCATAGATACCTATGGAAAGCTTGGTTATAAGAGGGAAAAAATCAAGCTCGTTCTCAATGCAATCTTTCCGCGTTCAGGCCTTTCAAAGGAAAAAATTGAATCCGCACTAGGAATGCTTGCTGTTGTGATGATCCCTTATGTGCAGGATGTTTTTGTGAATGCCATCAATCTTGGTCAGCCGCCTGTTTACTATAATCCACATGAATCTGTGTCGGCCCTGCTCGAAGACTTTGCTCTTTTGGTTAGCAAGGATGACCATAAAAAATCCAAGCCTGAAAACCCCACCGAGGCCTGGAAACGGGTCTATAGGCGTTATCAAGAGCGAAAGAAAAGATAGTAAACGAAAGATGGCGTCGACATGACTGTGTCGACGCCATCTGCTTATTATTCATCGAGTAGATCTTTGATCCTGGCAAACGGCGAATCGCCGCTATCCTGACTGTGACCACAATCCTTCAGGTTCAAGTCTTGGCCGCACTCAATACAAAGCCCTTTGCAGTCGGGGTCATGCAGGGGATTGATGGGAATTTCCAATATGGCATATTCACGTATGAGAGGTGCGAGGTCAAGCTGCGCATCATCGGGCACAAGCAATTCTGATTCGCTGACAGACTTTTTGGTAAATGCATACAGTTCCGTGATCTCCCAACTCAGCGAATACGTGAATTCATTCAGGCAGCGAACACATTCGAGTTTGGTATCAGCCTCAAATTTTCCCTGAACGATCAGCCCTTGTGGTGTGCGACCGATATCTACTTTGCCCACGAGATTCTTTAATTCAAGATCTTCGAGCTTGATTTTCTCGATTTCAAATGGGATTTCGTGCGAATAGCCGGCTTCTTCATGGATGATAAAGCCGACATTAATTCGAAAGGGTTTACGCGGATTTGGCATGAGATTTTTTCCATAGACTTCGAAAGTCCCGCAATGGTCTTCCGATGCCTGAGACTAGATTTTTCGATCCACAATGAACTTCGCCAGATTTTCGAGCGCCTCTCTCTCCGGGCAAGCGGGCGCGTCGTCCAGCGATTTTAGCGCGCGGCTGATGGCTTGACGCGCTTCATCCATCGATTGCTGGATCGCCGGACTTTGGCGAATGTTATCTACCAGGCGTTGGACTCGTTCCGTATCCTTCCAACCGTCTTCGGGCAGGGCGAGTACGTCTTCATCGTCCGGGTTTGCTTCGGCAAAGTAAATGGCAGGGAGGGTGACCAGCCCGTTGAGCAGATCGGAGCCGATCGGCTTTCCAACGGTGGACTGATCGCCGGTGAAGTCGAGAATATCATCCACGATCTGGAATGCCATGCCGACTTCGTAGCCAAAGATTTTCATGGAGGCGCGCAGCTCCTCGTCTTCGGTGGCGACCATGGTCGCAGCTAGGGCTGCCATCTCGAACAGGGAGGCGGTTTTTGCGTAGATACGCTGGTAATAATTGCCCCGGTCGATCACGCCGCGCGCCGAAAACATCTGGGTCAACTCGCCATTGACGATGGTTGCCAGGGTCTCGGCAAAGAGTTTCATGAGCGGCAGGTGATCGGTCTCGGCGGCAAGTTTGGCGGCGCGCGCAAAAAGGAAGTCGCCCGTCAGCACGGTCGCGGCAGGGGACCAGCGCGCGTTCAACGTGGGCATGCCGCGGCGTAGTAGCGCGCCGTCGATCAGATCGTCGTGGACCAACGTCGCGGTATGGAGCAGTTCTACGGAAGCGCCGAGGGTGATGAGTTTCTCCTCGGGAGCGCCCAGCATGTTCCCGACGAGCAGGCCGAGGGTCGGCCGGATACGTTTCCCGCCCGACGATAAAAGATGTGCCAATGCAGAGTGCAAATCCGGATGATGTTCCTCTCCGGCCTGTTCCCGAATACGTCCCTCTATAAATTGAAGTTGATCCTGCACCGATGTGAAAAATGTGATCGAACTCAAACTTCAGCCTCCCCAACCGAACAGGTGCTCGGCATTTGCAGCAGTAATTTTTGCGACCTGTTCGCGGGTTGTCATATGAATTTCTGCAATTTTATCAGCAATATACGCGACGAAAGCGGGTTCGTTCCGCTTGCCCCTGTGTGGGACAGGGGTGAGAAACGGCGCATCCGTCTCGATGAGCAGCCTGTCGAGCGGCAGCTGGCGGATAATTCGACGCTTTTCCTCGGCGTTTTTATACGTCACGGGTCCGGTGATACCGATACAAAAATTGAGATCCATCGCTTTTTGTGCCGTTTCGAGGTTTCCATTGTAAGAATGAAGCACACCCGGCTTTTTCGCAAGGGAGTGTTTCTCTGCTTGCAGTGTTTTATGCCACTCACTCAGAATCTCGAGCAGATCGACAGACGCCTGCCCGAACCAGGCATCGTTCTCTTCGCGCATGTGGATGACCACGGGCTTGTCTACAGATCGGGCAAATGCAAGTTGCTTTTTCAATACTTCGCGCTGAAAGGCACGTTTCTGTACATCTTTCACCCAATAGTAGTCGATGCCAATCTCCCCGACTGCGACGACTTTTGGATGCTTCACCAGTGATTTGACCTCGTTAAACGCTTTCTCCGAGAAATTCTCAAGATCAGTAGGGTGAAAACCGACAGCCGCGTAAAGACCGGAATGCGACTCTGCCAATTTGATGGCTGACAGGCTGGACTTGAGGTCAAGCGCAGGGATGAGAATGCGCTTTACCCCGGCTTCGACGGCGCGTTGAATGACCGCGGTGCGATCCTCGTCGAACTTGTTGAAATCCAGGTGACAATGTGTATCTGTGAGCATAATTCCGATAAAGATTGTGAAAATTATAACATACCGGATAGTGAATTATCGCGTTCAAAAAAGTCCTGCCAACCTGGCAGGACTTTGAGGTTTTACTTCTTTGCAAATTCTTGAGACCATTCACTGGCTCTTTCGGCATTGCGTTTTTCGAGCAATCCGCTGCTGGACAGCGTCTTAAGTTTGTTCGCCAGGCTGTTCAATGACCAACTGCTGTTGCTTCCAATTTTGTCTTTTACCGCCTGCTTATAAGCCGAGGAGATATCCAGGAAAGCCAGCGTCTCAGCAAGTACCCATTCCGATGAAGCACTGTTCAAATGGTCTATGGTAATCACTTCGAGGCGGTCCAGGACTGCTTTCATTGAAGCTTTCGCGATCTTTTTATCACTACTTTCTACGTAAACACGGCCAATCGGTTCTGTACCTGAGGCACGGACCCTCAGGTAGTGGCGATCATCACCCTGAGAGTCGCGCAGCTGGATTTCCACGAAATCATAGCGAATGCCGCCGGCGTAGATCACATCCATACCGCTCAGCTTGTTCTCTTTATTTTGGCCATAAGCGTCCAGGAAGTAATTAATGAGTTCCTCTTTTACTTCGAGGATCGCATCGATATCTGTACGTCCGGCGTTGGAGTGCTTTTCCGGGTGTTCCAGATCTTCGCGGCCTCCATACGATTCCCAAAGCCCGTCCATTTTGATCAGGTCCTCCCAGATTTCTCTGATGGAGGTGAGTGGGTGATCCGTGCGGCTGCCATAATGGGCAAGCATATCGATGATCAGTACATTTGCCCAGATACCGTCTTTGTCTGTGACATGGCCCTTGGTGGTCAAGCCGGAGCTTTCTTCTCCGCCGATCAAGATGGTGTAACGCCAGTCGTCCGGTAACTTTGAAAGGCCGCGGTATTGCTTGTCTGTACGCCGCTGCTCCTCGATGTACTTGATGCCAACGGGTACCATAAATGTATTCTTGAAAATTCGATCTTCCCGCTGGCCTACTCTACGCCAGTAGAATGGATGGTCAATGTATGCCGGGACCACGTTGTCTGCGGGCTGGTACTCTTCATTGCCTTTGATCTTGCCTGCCAGCGGCTCCAGCAGTGGGGAACCGGTCTGTGTAGCGATGACGCGGCCTTTACATCCACGTTCAATTCCCAGGTAGCGAACAAGGATCGGCAGAATTTGATTGGGACGGAAGTATTCTCCCTTTTGATCGACAATCCCATATCGATCTGCATCCGTATCCATGCCTACGCCAAGCCATGCACCGGATGCCTTTACCTCCTGCTTGAGTCCCTCGATAAACGGCTCCTCAGGGTTGGCATAGGCAAGCCCGGGGATGAGCGGATCCCGTTCAGCATGAATGACCGTGTGCTGGAGCCCGATCGCTCCGAGTATTTTGGTCAGATAACCTCTGCTCGCTCCGTGCATCTCATCGATGACGATCATCTTGCCTGCAAAGAACCGGCGCATTTGATCTGCATTGATGGATATCCGCTCATCATTTTTACCGCTTTCGAGCACCCATTTCGTGTATTGTGTGATCGGATCAAACCCGATCATGTTTCCGCTCTTTATCGCTTCTTTTGTGTCCGCTGCCTCTATAGGGCGGTCGAGAATATTAATTTCGTTAATTCTCGAGGCGATAAGATCGGTGACGTTTGTGGGGGCCGGCCATCCCTGACGCGGATTGAATTTGATCCCCTGCCACTCCGGTGGATTATGGCTTGCGGTCATATTGATCAGGCCAGCGACTTCATCCTCGGAATGATAGTCTGTCAGCCAGTAGACCAGGGCAGGGGTGGGGGTGTCGCGGTTGGCCATTTCGATGGAGAAACCATTGTGTAAACATACCTGGGCAGCCCACTCGGCGACGTGATTGGCATTCAGGCGGCTGTCATACCCAATAATGATTTTTCGCCCGGACAAATCCTCGCCTTTCAGGTACGCGGGCATATCCTCATTTCTCAGGAATTCACACACGGCCTGGACGACCTGCTTGGCGCGCTTTTCTGTAAAATCACGCTGCCAGAGACCGCGCACTCCGGATGTTCCGAAGCGCAGGTATTTGAAATCGTAAATGGCCTTAAGGAGATCGGTCAAACGAGTATCTTGCGTACGAATCTTGAACGAATATAAACGTTCGACAATGTTGCCGATTTGAATGACACGGAACGGCATGTAGCGGTCCGGGGCGGTGTCATCCAGCCCGCTGACCAGCGGGGAAATTTCCTCTGCAATGAATTGTTTAATGGATTCGAATATGGGTTGGCCAAGATAGACTTTTGTGACATTGGCCGCGCGATGGCGTAGCAGAGCCATTTCCGGAATCATATCTTCATTGATCATCCTGCGTTTCGCCGCGTCGCTTTCCTTGTCGGGGTTGGGGACGAATGCCTCGAAGCGATACTGGCCCGTCTCCGCCAGGACCGTAAGCAAAATCGCCAGGACTCTGGCGAAGTCCCTTTCGGACCAGCTGTTTCCGATATTCTGGCTGATCAACAAATCCTCTACTTTATCCAGGAAACCATACATTTCCTTTATGGCTGGTTTCCACTCTGCGGGTGATTCAGCCCAGGTCAATGCACGATTGAGTTTGATAAATTCCTTACCCAAATTTTGACTATCCATCTCTTGCTCCTTTAACTGCCTAAAATGATTTTATTTAAGGTTGTACCTTAAGCAAACCACCCCTGGTGCAATTTAATATATCCAACGATCCATCCGGTTGATTTGCTACTTTTTGTACCCTTTGGGCAATCTGAACAGCGATCATGGCAAGATCCCGTTCGGTGCAGGATTTTTCAGATTCGAGCATAATGCGAAATAACGGCTCTGTGCCCGAGTATCTAAGATTGGCTCGCAGTAACTCCGGGCGACTCTGTAATAGATCGGTTTCCATGGTTGCTACTTCCTGCTTATCCAATCTTTTTCCATTCCCCACATAGGCAGATGCAATAATTTGTGGAAGCTTTTCCACGCCGGCAGCAAATTCTGCAAGGGTCCGGTTGCCAGATTCCCTGTATGCATCCAGCACAAACAGGGCGGTGCGAATCCCGTCGCCGGTGACATGGTCCTTGTCCAAGAGGATAATATGACCCGCCTGCTCGCCACCCAAACCTATTTTGCCCGCTTTGGAACTTTTGCCGCGTAATTGCATAAGCTTGTCGACGACATATTTGTCACCCACAGGTGTTTCATGAATTGTCAGATCGGCAGCCTCCACGAACCTTTTGAGCCCCTCATTGCGCATGGACGTGGTAACGACGGAGCGTTCAAGTAACATGTCACGTTCACCGAGATAGCGGGATAAAAATCCCAGCATGTGATCGCCATCGATCAAGACGCCTTCTTCATCGACAAAAATAACGCGATCCGCGTCGCCATCGAAGGCCAGTCCAAAGTTGGCCTGATATTGACCAATGAGGTCTCTGAATTTTTCAGGCGATCGTCGTACGTACTCGGAGCCGGCATCAAAATTGATGTTCATGCCGGTTGGCGAGGCGTTGACCGGGATCACGTTCGCTCCCGCGCGCTGGAAGATCGCAGGTGCAACATAAGAGGCCGCGCCGTGTGCACAATCCACTACGATGGTAAGCCCTGCCAGGAAGGCAAATGAATGTTCATTCAATAAATCCTGATTGTATAACTCACTGAACGATTGCCCATCGACGTATCGTCCCAGGATCTTTTCCGGTTTTGGTTGAAAGTCAGCATCGAAAAGCAGTTGCTCTATCTTTTCTTCCACAGCCTCGGCGAGCTTTTGCCCGGATTGATCGAAGAACTTGATCCCATTTTCGTGGACTGGATTATGTGACGCCGAAATGACAATTCCGGCTCTGGCTTTGATATGCGGGACAAGCCAGGAAACCGCGGAGGTGGGGATCACTCCAATATCGACGACACTGATGTTGCTGCTTAACAGCCCGGCAGTCAACGCGTTTTGGAGCATGACTGCCGACTGACGTGTATCCCGACCGATCACAAACGTTGTATTATTTTCCGTTCGTAGCACCTGACCTGCCGCCTGCCCTAACTTTAAAAAGAATTCTGGAACGAGCGGCCATTCACCTA
The DNA here is from genome assembly GCA_035716785.1 of Anaerolineales bacterium. Classification (GTDB taxonomy): domain Bacteria; phylum Chloroflexota; class Anaerolineae; order Anaerolineales; family Villigracilaceae; genus Defluviilinea. The sequence continues at coordinate 16,930 of DASTJG010000555.1, read as the reverse complement.
CGACGCCGCGAATTCCATCGGTTCCAAACAGCTTCATTACGAATTCTCCCGAAATACTCCGGCTCCCTGAGCTTTGAACGCTTTGCTGTTGCTGTTGTGTAAGCTGATTTCAGCAACAACCGGATTATGATCTGACGCGACAAACTCGTTATTTATGACTTTGCACGAGTATTTGATATGGTAATTACCCGGATATATCAAAATGTGGTCCACAGGCTCTGCTACCTTAAGATGAGTCCCTGTGTTGTTACTGGGAACAAGACGCACAAATCCGGCTTTGGTTTCAAGCGACGAGAGGAGAGCTGGTTCGCCCGGGATGGCATTGAAATCTCCCATCATGATCAAGACCTCATTCTTCTCTAAAATGAATGCTCGGGTAAGGTCTAAGATTCGTTCACACTGTTCCCAGCGTACGGCTTGTGCCTCCTCATTCTTTCCCGGGACCTCCTTGGGACCTCTCTCACCATACAACGTGGTTAGATGAGTAACCAGTGCAAAGACCTGGGTGAAGCCGAGATCAATTTTCGCCAGAATGGCATATCGGGGATCGGTGTCTCGATTTCCGGAATAGATTGTTTTGTTTATGGGAATGTTTTTAGGTTGTCCTGGCTTACTACTGTTCCCGAATCTTACAAACGGCCATCGTGAGAATATAGCATTGCCCTGCTGCCAGTCTGCCCAGTCGCTGAAAAGACCGTGTAGAAAGATTTCCTTCTTTACATGGAAATTCTGGCTCATGGTGAGCGTTGGTCCAAAAAAATAGTTGTATTTTTTTAACCCGTCTCTAACGATTTCTCTGGGTTGACTAAAATTTTCTTCATCCAGTGTGGACCATTCGGTAGCTTCCTGGACTCCCAATATATCAGGTGCGGCTTGCTTGATGATTTCCAATATCCCGCTGAAGAGTGACCCGGAATCCTTTCGCCCTCCTCCGATGTTGTATGTCATCAGCTTAAGATGAAAATTATCTTCCATAGAATCTCTTTCAGTCTGAGGCACAATGCCGTGACTACTTACTTTGATGGACTTTTAAGGACTTTTGTCTCGAAAGGCTTTCCCGCGGCCCAGAGTATTTCAAATTGCTGAGCATAAGCTTCAAAGAGGGATGAATCCGGGCCCAGTATTTGGAGCGTGGGACAGTAAGAGCCCGACTTTTTCGAAAGATACAGCGCAACCAAAATCCGTTTGTCTGCCCGTATGATCTGAGCCATTTGATAGTAGCGGGAGTTCAGCCTGATCTCAAAATTATTTCTGGCATTTTTGTCAAGCTTGCTAATTTTCTTTTTGATTTTGTCCAGTGTGGAGTGTATCTCCATTTTCATTTCACTGGTCTTTTCCATCTTGGGGTCATCCTCGTTCTCTGAACGGATTTGTAAAATCTCTGAGTCAGGATCGTAGATCACCAGTCTGAATTTTGTGCCTCTGTTTACAGCTTCCAAAAGCTCGTCCAAAAAATTGTTATCATGTGCCCAGGCTGTGTAAAATGTGTTCGAGACAATATCAACCTGCTTTGCCTGGCATACTCGTTTCTTCCATGCACTAATACCATCTGGTTTATCTGTCTCCCAGTTTCTTCTTTCTGACCAGATTCGCTCAATGCCGATGTGGGAGTTTGTCAGATCTGCCACAACACCCAAAGACTGATTCAACGCGTCCATTCGCTGATTCACCTCGGCGAAGGACTCTCGCATGGCAGCTTCCATCGGTTCGCCGCCCAGAATATCCCACATAAAATCAATGACACCTACTGCGGCAAATGTGACTGCGAAATTTGACAGCAGACCCTGCCAGTAAGCGTCCTGGATGAGTAACGATGCCAGGATGGCGGTTGTTCCGAGTACTACGAAGAATAAAAGCCTGAGCCTGTATGATGGAATGCCCCAGAGGTGTTTGATCTGTTTGTTGTAGTTCATGTTATTAACAAGCGGCCTGTCTATGCAAATGTCCGGTGTTTGATTGTTGTATTCAAACTCGTTGCGAAATAATGTGCTGAAATGGTGAAGCGCCTCCCATGCCTAGCTGATTTCCCAAGTCGTTTCTGCTGTTGGGCGCTGCGTTAAATCATCTTGTGTCATGATAAGGTCCTTTGCAATCTAGGGTGCTAAGGATCTGTCCCTTGTTCCATGTTATTATACCCATGAATATAAAACTGGGTGTAAAAGTAAGAGAGGAGAATGGGAATGCAGATTGAGCATATCGCTGTCTGGACAAAGAATCTTGAGACGCTCAAGGAGTTCTATGTCCAATACTTTGGCGCTCGTGCGGGAAGCAAGTATGTCAATGCAAAGAGGGGCTTCGAATCTTATTTTCTACAATTTGAAACAGGTGGGCGAATCGAAATCATGTCTTCACCCGATCTAAATCAAATAGAAAGTAACAATACTTATCCGTCCATCGGATATGCTCATATTGCCTTTAGCGTCGGCTCAAGAGAAATAGTTGATGAACTGACCACACGTTTGCAGGAAGCTGGCTTTGAATTATTGAGTGGTCCCAGGACCACTGGTGATGGATATTATGAGAGTGTTATCCTGGATCCGGATGGTAACCAGGTTGAGATCACGGTCTAATCGGATTTTGCCTTGATTCTTCTACACCAGCCCAAAAGACCCGGAGATCTGTTTGCACCTCAGCCAGTTCTATGACGATCACGCCTGCTAGCCATCTATGTGAATCGAACTTTATACGTGATCGTCTAATTTTGCTTTTGTGAATGTTGTAATAGCGTTTTTACTTCAGATTCAATATTCTAAGTCCTGTATCCATCAGATTTGTCCAAAACGATAAACTGTCAGTCTTAAGCGCAACCAAAGTGCTCGCAACGATTGTAATGCAGGCAAATAAAACGATAACAAAACTAAAAAACTTTCGCCATCTTACTTCATTTTCGAGTGTGCCGTATACCAGCGCGACATTTGCGGTTGCAAACAACAAAAGGGATGGCATGAAATCCTCGATATACCTTGTCTGTGCGGTCCAAAATGATGCAACCGTGATCGCACTAATTATCGCTGATCCTGCAGACGTGACAAGCAGCCAGGATTCCGGATTAATGCTTAGCGGGAATGGAGATGGGAGCTTCTTTCGAGAAAGAATGGTTCTTACACCAACCAGGACTGGAAGTAAAGCAAAAAGAATGTAGGGCGCGATGTACAAGAGACCGCCTAATCTCTCGTTCAAGTATGCATCTTTGGTCCTGATCAGGTATGGAAAATGGGCACGCACGCGAAGTGGGCGGGTAAAATAATGGTGGAAATTCTGTCCAATATGCCTAATGGAGAAAGCCTCATTAGACGTCGTATAGTTTGTGTCTGAAAGAGTATACCGGAGTCCAAATTCGAATACGGAGTCAAATCTGGCCCAGTTATACCAGGCCAGACTCACAACTGCGATCAATAACGGTATGCCGATGGAAAACACAGGAATTAGTATCTCTTTAGCAGAAGTTTTGTACAAGAGAAATATGCAGATGATTGTTACTACCGTTGCATAAAGGATCGTGGGCGCAATCGAAAACCTTGTTCCCAATGCCAGCGCCCAATGAACTCCAGCCAGGCTAAGTTTCCAGGCATTGAGCCGATTTTCGGTTAGGGCCGAATAGATCCAATACCCTCCGCCAATAAAAAAGAACTGAGCGCCAAACACTGCTACTTGATAGATCCTCGACTCCTGCAACATGATAGCTGCTGGCGCAGTCAGTCCAAACGTCAGGACACAGGTTGCCACGAGCCAACCAGGCGCGTTCGGAAGGGCCCGTGCAAAGAACATCAGAATGATGAGCGTTCCATAAATGAATAATCCCAATGCAAAGGGAATGACCAGATGTCTGTCACCTATTTGCAGGAGCAGTTCGTTACTGAGAACGGACAGGATCAATGCGGGTAAAGGCCCATAATACAGGTAAAACTTCTGCTTGTAGAGCGATACATCCCAGGGAAAATCTTCAACCTCTAATTCCACTCGTCTGCGATTGTAATCATAAGGATCTTTGAGTGCTAACAACGCTTGAGATGGCTGCTCTGGCAGATAGAGATGACCACTTTTGAAACCCCTGGCAAGTTCACTGTAATAATTGTAGTCTTTACGAATGTACTTAATGTTTACCTGTGATGCCCAGACATAAATAATCGTGACTACCAGGATTGCTGCCACCAAGTGCCTCCTGGCAAAAAGTGCATGTATGAATTTAGAAAACCTATCAGGATAATAACTTGCTAGAAATCCAATCAGGATAAATGCCAGTGCCAGGACTAGAATTGCAGTTCTGCCTGTGCCCCAGCCTGCATCATTATCGAGTCCGAGTTGTTGGGTAAACACGGAAAGAATAAATAGAATGCCTCCCAAAATAAAAATTGTTTTTCTGAACAAAGTCTTCTCCTCGGTTCTTTGATATTTTGCTCCGTATTCTTGCGAACAACAGAGTGGATAGATCGATCTACATGTTTCCGATATTGAACAACGATAGTGCCGTTGAAAAGGTAGAACTCCGGGACCTGCTGTGCTAAGTTCCCGGAGTTCTAAACACCCTATGCCTCTTCTACCAGCCAGTCTTTGGCTGCTTCGAGACTGTCAAAATATTTCAGCGGTTGGCCGGTTATGGCTGTCAGGAGATCTGCGAGTTTGCGCTTCATGCCCGTTACACCCAGGACGGCCGTTTTGCGTACATGAGCTTTTGTGGCCGCCGAAGCAGCATTCATTTCAGAAAGCAAGTCGCTGCCTATGTTTGTGTTGCGGAAATCGGAAAGCACCAGCGCTGAATTCAACGGTTGTGATTTGACGATCTCCTGTACCTCGACCAGTTCTGCTTTCACAACTGCCGAGTTGTAAAAATTCTGGGAAAAATCCTGATAGAAAATCTTTTTGCCTTTATATTCAATCCACTCGGAACGCATATTTCCCTATTCTTTCTTTTCTAACCGAAGCGCAAGACCGGTGGCAATTGCGCCAGCCAATTCCCAGGCGCCGACAGCGATGAAGCGTGCCGGGGCCAGTTGTGTCAGCACGGCAGTTGTAAAAACGATGAAGGTGATACAACGGAACGGAACTGTCCATCTGTAAAATGGCTTTAGGTCATTCACAGCTGCCAGGACGTAGTACGCACCGATGTTGAATGACGCCATGGACGAGGCGATCATGAAGACAAGGGTGTAATCTCCGGCCGCTCTGGTGGCTCGGTCCAGCACGGTAAAGCCAAGGATGGATAAAAGCAATTCGGGGCGGATCAGGCCCAAAAGTCCGAGAAGAAACGCCAGAACGCCAAAGATGAATATGGTCCAGCCTGATGCGTCACGTATTTTTAGTGTTGATGCCATATCGTCTCCTGAAGCTAAAATTATAATCCCACTGTAATCAAACCAGTCTCGACAAATTTATTTAGCTCGCCTATACTCGTGCCATCTCTAGCTCGCGAGGTCCACATGACAAAGCATCTCGTCGTTGTTGCGGGGAATATTGGGGTCGGAAAGACTTCATTGACAGAACGGATTGGCGCACGGCTCGGCTGGTGGACGGGATTTGAGTCGGTGGCAGATAATCCCTATCTCGCAGATTTTTATTCTGATATGCGCGCCTGGGCTTTCCATTTGCAGATCTTCTTCCTGGGGCACCGCGCCGAACAGTACCTGGAAGCAGCGCGTGACCAGCGCTCTGCCATTCTCGATCGCAGCATCTACGAGGATTGTTATATTTTTGCGCGTGCCTTGCATCATATGGGTGACGTGGCTGAACGCGATTATCTTGCTTACCACCGCTTATTTGACCTGGTTGTGAATAGTACCCCACGCCCGAATTTGTTGATCTATCTCAAGGCTCCCGTACATGTGTTGATGGATCGCATTCGGCGCCGCGCCCGCAACATGGAAACCGGCATTACCCCCGAGTATTTGACCCTGCTCGATTCTTTCTACGACGAGTGGTTGAGCGCGTTCGACCTGTGCCCAGTCCTCACGATCCGCACCGATGACCTTGATTTCGTGCACCAGCAAAAGCACCTCGATACGGTGATCGAACGCATTCAGGAGAAACTGGCGGGCAAGGAAGTCATGGAGTTCTGAAGCACTGCCGCGCTCTTCTGTATCAAAGGGACGTAGCTCCTTGCACGGAGGAGAAGCGACCCGCCAAACATTTTCCCACATATCTTTGCACATCCGGCGCTTGTCATGGTATCGATCCATGCCTGCTGGCTAATCCCGAGTTTCGGAGTTGTTCCTTTCACCGCGCATCTTCATGCAGGACATGATCGTCACACAGATAGAGAAATAAGATATGAACATGAAATCAACCCGCACGATTGTCTTGATCTGGCTGGCCTGGGCGCTCCTTGTGATCGCGTTCCAGGCGTTGTCCACCGCGCGCATCGATCCGAAGTATCCTGACAATGCCCAGGAGTGGACAACAAGATTTACCGGTGAAGGTTATCAGGAGGGTCATGTCTATTTGCTCGAGCCATTCATGAACCAGCAGGTCGCCTGGGATTCAGAGTATTACCTTGCTATCGCCATTGGTGGCTATGACGATCCTCGCTCTCCGCACCTCACACCGCAGGGTGTTATCACATCAGCAGCGGGTCATACGCTATCGCAGGTGGGCTCAAGCTTTGGCGAGAGCATCTCGTTGAGCTATGCGTTCTTCCCGTTCTACCCGTTGATGATCCGGATCTTTTCCTATCCACTCCAGATCTTTGGAATGAACGAGATCGCCACGGCGACACTTGCCGGCGTGATCGTGTCTGCACTCGGCGCGCTGCTGGGGATGCTGGCGCTCCACGATTTAACGCGCGACAGCCTCGGGGAAGAAGGAGCGCTGCGCGCGGCCTTTTATTTGATCATTTTCCCGACGGGCTTTTTCCTCGTCCAGGTGTATAGCGAAGGTCTGTTCGTCGGTTTGGCCTTTGCGTGTCTTGCCATGCTCAAGCGCGAGCAATGGATCGCTGCCGCGCTGCTGGGAGTGGCTGCAACGATGACACGCGCGGTGGGGATCGCCTTGATCATCCCAATGCTCGTTACCTGGATTCGCACAAGTGAATGGATCAGTCTTGACCTGGAATGGCGCCAGATCTTTCAGAAGGGCATTCCGCTGCGCCCGTTAGGTCATGCTTTGCTGGCATTTGCACCTTTGATCGCCTTTTTGATCTGGAAGTTTTCTTATCTGGGGCAGGCCTTTGACTATATCGAATCGAACTACTTTGGGCGCGGCTTTTTGAAACTTGGCTATGCATACCATGTCTGGGCGGAGGCCTTCGAGTCCATGGTGAAAGGTACAAATCCGCAGCATACTGCTTATTACATTACTGAATTTCTGGGGCTTGCGATCGGGATCGTGGCCTGCATTGTGACGTTCAAAACACATCCCGAACTTGCGTGGTTCAGCACTGCCATCGTCTTGATCTCCTGGGGTAGCGGGCCCGCACAAGGAATTCATCGTTACATCCTGGGCGCGCCTGCCGTGTTCGTCACTCTGGCGGGCTGGGGGGATCATCCTGCCTTCGACCGTGCCTGGACAATCTTGAGTATCCTTCTCATGGGTTTGCTGGCAATACTTTTTGCATTCAATATGTGGGTTGCGTGAGAATAGATTTCTTCGTGTAAAATAGGAGCGAAACCACTCACACGCTAATTTCATGTCTTTGAACCTGCTTGCTCGGATTCCATTCTTTACGGCATTGCCATCGAACGAACTGGATCGTTTGGTGACTGAATTGGATGTCGTCAATTTGAAATCGGGCGATATTTTGTTCCGTGAGGGGGACCCCGGTGAGCATTTGTATGTTGTCGTCGACGGCGAACTGGAGATCCTGATGGGGCCGGATACGAACGATGAATTGATCCTCAATATTCTGCATCAGGGAGAATACCTGGGGGAGATGAGTTTGATCCAGCCGGGCGGACTGCGTACGGCGAGCGCGCGGGCACGCGGGGATGTTATTTTGTTGAGCATGAGCCGCAGTCAATTTCGGGATCTTTTACGGCATTATCCGGAATTATCAACAGAGATGGTCAGTGTGCTTAGTCAGCGTTTGGATAGCACAAATGTGGCCACGTTCCGCGACCTCACCGCGAAAAATCGTCAATTACAGAAAGCCTTCGATGAACTCAAGGCTGCCCAGGAGCAGTTGATCGAAAAGGAACGTCTGGAGCGGGAACTGAAAGTGGCTGCCGATATCCAGATGTCCATCCTGCCGAACGTTTTGCCCGTGCACGATAAGTTCGATTTTGGGGGACGTATTCTCCCGGCCCGGCAGGTGGGCGGTGATTTTTACGACATATTTGTCCTGGATGAAAACAAGATCGGAGTGCTGATCGGCGATGTTGCCGATAAAGGTGTCCCCTCGGCCATCTTCATGGCGCGCGTTCATGCCTTGATCATCGCAGAGGCGGATAACGCCGATACGCCCGGTGAAGTCCTGCGGATAGCCAATAAGCACATCACCCGCCTGGAAAAATCCACGCAATTCGTGACCGCGTTGTACGGCGTTCTCGATACGAAAACCGGTGAATTTTCCTATGCCCGCGCAGGGCATGAACCTCCGCTGTTGATGCATGAGCATGGCGATGTTCAGCGTTTACCGCACAAGCCTGGCATGGCACTCGGTCTGTGGGAAAACATTCTCCTCGACGAAAACAGTTTGCTCCTGCCCTCAGGTTCCTTGCTTGTTATGTTTACAGATGGCATGACGGATTGCCGGAATCCAAAAGGAGAGCCTTTTGGACTCGATCGGATCCAAATGGCAATGGCAGGCTTATCGGCTACAGCCGCGCAACCCGGTTGCGACCGCTTGTTCGATACGCTGATGATGTATCGGAGTGGCGCCAAGCAGGATGACGACGTAACGCTGGTCGCCATTCATGCGAAATAAAAGAGACCAGATATTATGTCGTTGCGAGCCGTAGGCGAAGCAATCTAAGCCTGCTCCAGCGCCTGCTTCATATCCTCCACCAGATCATCCCTGTTTTCGATCCCAACCGACAACCTCACCAGACCGGGATCCACATCCAGCTGGGACCCGGCTACAGAGAGATGAGTCATCGCCGCGGGGACCTCGATCAATGACTCCACGCCGCCGAGTGACTCGGCAAGTGTGAAGATCTTTGTGCCCTCTGCCACATTGATCGCCGCGTCGCGCCCACCTTTCATGATGAAGGAGATCATCCCACCGCCGTTCTTCATTTGCCTTTTCGCGATCTTGTGCTGTGGATGGGAGGAGTGAAACGGATACATGAGTGTCTTCACTTTGGGGTGTTCTTCGAGCAGTTCGACGATTGCCGCGGCGTTCTCCGCGTGACGGTCCATGCGGATGGGAAGGGTCTTGATGCCGCGTAAAACGAGGAAGCAGTCCAGCGGTCCCGGCACCGCCCCGACCGCATTCTGCAGGAAGGCAAGCCGTTCCGCCAGCTCCTGGTCCTTGACCACCACCGCGCCGCCAACCACGTCCGAATGCCCGCCCAGATACTTGGTCGTCGAGTGCACCACGATATCCGCGCCCCGCTCCAATGGGTGCTGAAGATAGGGAGTGGCAAACGTGTTGTCCACCACGAGCAGCGGCTTGTTCGGATGCGCATGGACGATCTCAGCTACTGCATGGATATCTGTGACGCGGAGCAGAGGATTGGTCGGAGTCTCGAGCCAGACGAGCCGCGTCGACGGGGCCAGTGCCTCGGCCACAGATTCCGGATCGGTGGTGTCGGCGAATGTAAAGTCAAGCTGGAAGCGGCGCAGCACCTTATCAAATAAACGGAACGTGCCACCATAAACATCGTTGCCTGCCAGCACGTGGTCGCCTGCATTCAACAGGCGCAGGACGGTATCGGTCGCGGCAAGCCCGGAGGCAAAGGCCAGCCCATGACTGCCACTTTCCAGCACGGCAAGGCAGTCCTGCAATGCCGTGCGCGTGGGGTTTTGCGTGCGCGAATACTCATACCCCTTGCGCGGCTGGGCGACACCATCCTGCATGTAGGTGGAAGTCAAATAAACAGGTGTCATCACCGCGCCGTTGTTAGGGTCCGGCTCCTGCCCTGCGTGGATTACAAGTGTTTCGAATTTCATTCACTCTCCTGTAATTTTTAGTTGGGATAAGTCGTCTGATTATATAAATCATTATACAAGCGAAGTGGCGCCTCGCGCCATCAACGAGGAGACATGTCGAAAACAATATTAGCAGTTCTTGCCCACCCCGATGACGAATCGTTTGGTTTGGGCGGTACCCTGGCGCTATATGCGCAAAAGGGATATGACACCTATCTGGTCTGCGCGACGCGTGGCGAAGTAGGTATGGTGGATGATGAGCACCTCAATGGCTTCAGAGACATTGCCGAGCTGCGCACGGCCGAACTGGAGCGCGCTGCAAAAATTTTGGGCTTGAAAGATGTTTACTTCCTTGGTTATCGTGATTCCGGCATGCCCGGCACTGAAGAGAATAAACATCCTGATGCACAGATCAATCATTCTGTGGATGAAGTGGCAGGCAAGGTTATCAAATACATTCGGGAACTCAAGCCTGATGTTGTTTTGACCTTCGATCCCATAGGCGGATACAGGCATCCCGATCACATCCATATTCACCAGGCGACAGTGCTGGCCTTCGAAAAGGCGGATGACGCCTCCTTCCACCCGGAAGCTGGGTCGCCGTTTAAACCGCGCGCCCTCTACTATCAGGTTTTCCCGCGCTCGTTCCTGAAGTGGATGACGCGCCTGATGCCACTCTTCGGCAAAGACCCGACCAAGTGGGGAACCAATGGTGACATCAACCTGAAGGAACTCGCCGAGGTGGATTTCCCCGTCCATGTGCGCGTGAACATCACCCCGGTTGCCGAGATCAAACGTGAGGCAGGCGCGCAGCATGCCTCGCAGGGTGGTGTAGGCATGCGCCGTGGTTTGATGGGCTTTGTCATGCGGGTGTTTGGTGAAAAGGAAGATTATATGCGGGCCTATCCGCCCATGGAAAGTGGACGGCATAGAATTGCCAACGACCTGTTTATCGAATAGAGAAGTTAAATTCTTGTTGTTGAGGCACGAGGAAAATTTTGGCTAAACAAAGTCAGCTCCTTCAAGGGCCGCATCAAGGCCAGCCGATCCGGATGGCGGGAGAGCCGGTCAGCCGGGCGCGCGCCGCAATGTTGATGGTGCACGGCCGCGGAGCCACGGCAGAGGACATTTTGTCTTTGGCAAATGAATTCGATCAGCCGGGATTTGCTTATTTTGCTCCTCAGGCCGCGGACAATACCTGGTATCCAAATCGTTTTCTCGTTTCACTGGCTGAGAACGAACCCTGGCTTTCCTCGGCGTTGGCTTTTGTCGGTGAGGTACTGGCTGAAATCGTCAATGCCGGTATCCCGCCGGAACGCGTCATGCTGCTGGGCTTTTCACAGGGTGCTTGCCTGACCCTGGAGTTTGCTGCACGCAATGCCAGGCGCTATGGCGGGATCGTGGGACTTAGCGGTGCCCTGATCGGGACCGATGATACCCCGCGCGACTATGCAGGTTCCCTCGCAGGAACGCCTGTCTTTCTAGGCTGCAGTGACACAGATATCCACGTTCCGAAAGAACGCGTCGATCAAACTGCGGTCGTGCTGAGTCGGCTGGGCGGTGAAGTGACCGAACGTTTATACCCAAACATGGATCACACGATCAATCGGGATGAGATCGATTTTGTGCGTGACCTGATGCAGAAGCTTCCTGCCGGTTCATGACTTGATTTGTGAGACCTTTGAATGTTTGAAAGAACAACCCCTCTCCGTATTCGCTTAATGGGTACGCCGGAGTTTTCCTTTGGGGGAATGCTACAAACCTTGAAACACCTCAAATCACGTGCCCTTTTGTTTTATCTGGCAGCTATCGGTCAGCCACAAACGCGCTCGCACTTAGCGACTCTGTTATGGAGCGAATCCGGCCAGAGAGAAGCGCATCATTCTTTGAGATCCAGCCTTTATCATCTACGCAAGGCAATGCAAGCCGTTCAGGCAGAGGCAATTTTGATTAGTGATGGCGAGTTGTTGGGCCTTGACCTCACCTCTTATGAGTGTGATGTGCTGGAGTTTCGACATCTGCTGACCCAGGACAATGAGACCGCGCTGGCTCAAGCTGTCGCATTGTACCGGGGACCATTCTTGCAGGGCTATACGCTTGCCGATGCTCCCTTGTTTGACGATTGGGTACAAGTCGAAAATACGCGTCTGAATCAGGCCTGCTTTGAGGCTTTGGACCGTCTGGCTGCCTGGTCTGAGGAGCGCGCAGCTTGGGTTGACGCGCTCGGTTACGCTCGGAAGATGATCCAGATCGATCCGTTGGCAGAGGCTGCTCAACAGCGGTTGATACGTCTATCCCTGCGTCAGGGAGAAGTGGGGTTGGCTTTACGTCAATATCGTCAATTCGAGAACCAGCTTCAGCGTGAACTGGGCATCGCGCCAGCACCTCAAACAAAAGCTTTGTATGAAGATATCCTGCGCCAGCAAACTGGCGCCACACATGCCGTGGTCTTAGTTGAGAGACTGAGAGGTCAGTTGAATCTCATGCCCTTTGTTGGGCGTAATGATCTCCTGCAGGCATTATCGACCATCAGCGCTCAGGCAAAAGGTGGGCAAGGTACAACTGCGTTGATACAGGGTGAGGGTGGCATTGGTAAGAGCCGGTTGCTTGATGAATTTGCATCCCACCTGATCAAAGGATCGCCGCCCTGGATGGTTCTGCAAGGTGCCTGTTCGCCTTTTGATGACCTGCTTTCGCATGGACCTTTTATCGAAGCCCTGCAAAATGGGACGGCGGATGATCTCAACGATCTCCTGCTTGAATCGGATGCCAGCGTTCCGGATGCCCGTGGGCGATTCTTCTGGCGTGTCCTGCAAACTATCCGCTCCCTGACCCATACAGTCCCCCTGATGCTTGTAATCGAAGATTTGCAGTGGGCAAACAGTTCCACACTGAATTTGTTTGGGTTCCTTTCGATGCGTCTCCACCACCTGCCTGTGGTCCTGGTTGGGACAGTGCAGCATGCAGAGTCTATTCCTGCGTTACAAAGATTGATCACACTTGGACGCCGTCGCCATGCGCTTCACTTGTTCTCTCTTGCGCCCTTGACCTTGGATGCGATTAGCGATCTTTTGGATTCTTCCGGGGTCAATCCAACTTCTGTAGAAGTACTGGCGAAGTGGCTGCATGAAAAATCAGGCGGCAATCCCTTCCTGGTATCCGAGATTCTGGCGCAATTGCGTGCCGAAGCAATTCTCCAGCCTGTAGAGGCCGGTTGGCAATTGGATACTACCCGCTGGCTAAGGTGGAGGACGAAATTCACATTGCCTGAAACAGCTCACGATCTGGTGGGCTGGCGCCTGGTCAACATATCGTCCGAGGCGCGAGTTCTGCTCGATGTGCTGGCTGTGGCTGCTCAACCATTACCCGAGTCTATTCTGCGCAACATTCCTGGAATCTGGACCGATGCTTTCCCGGCGCTCGTCGATGACCTGACAACACGCGGCCTGATCCTGGAGTTGCCGGACCGTGCGGCGCTGGTGCTCCCCCATCATTTGTTGCGCGAGACTCTTCTGCATCGTTTGAGCAATCTTCGCCGCCGGATGATCCATCGTCAATTGGCGGAAGCGATGGAAATGCAGGTCCATGTGGATGCGGATGCCTGGCTGCGGCCGCTTGCCCTGCATGCTGTTGCCGGGGAAGATATCCAGCGAGCGCAAAAATATGGAATGAGATTATTGCCTGATCTTCCGCAGGAATACACCGGAGCAGAAACGGTTGACTTCGTACAGCATCTGCATGATCTGCTTGCTCCCACTGCCTCTCCTGATGAAATGGTCCGGATTACCCGTGCATTAGGTATTCTTCACCAATCGCTCGGGCATCGCGAGAACGCCGCGCATTGGCATCAGCAAAATCTCGTCTGGGCGCAGAAGGCCGGCGACGTCATCGCGCAGGCCGAGGCTCACCTCGGGAGGAGCGAACTTGCCCTCATGAGTAACGACTACCATATAGCAATGCAGTCAGCGCAGGAGGGACTCGCAATTGCAAATGCTTCCGGGGTGAACATTCAATCCCTGACCGGCCGAGGCTATCGGCTGCTTGGCGCTGCGCTGGGCATGGAAGGACGCGATCTTGCTGCTGCCGAAGAACACTTGCAAAAAGCAGTCGCAATCCAGCGGCAGATGGAAAAGCATGGTGACCTTTGCGCGGTGTTGTTCGAGCTTGGAAATGTCGCCGCGCAACGCGGAGAGCTGCAACGCGCCCTCGATTTTTACGAGGAAGCAGCACGCGTGGCTGAAGTGGAACGGATCCATTATTACCTGGCTCTGGCTCGGAATAATTTTGCGTATCATAGCCTGTTGCTCGGTCGGGTCGCATTGGCGCAACAGTTTGTCGCGCAAGGGGTAGAAGTTGCAGAGACTTACGACCTTCTGGCGGCGTTGTTACATCTCTACAGTACAAAGGGTGAAATTTGTCTTTATCTCCATGAATGGCGGGAGGCAGAAGAATCATTCCACAATGGGCTGGCACTTGCAGAGGAACTGGGCAGCCTAGAACGCCAGTCGGGGTACAGGGGTGGGCTGGCGCTTGTGGCCCGAGGCAGGAAAGACTTTGCCCTGGCAAAGCAGCTGCTGGAAGAGGCTCTGGCTCTGATCGCCGATCAGGGATACTGGCATCTGCGGACGCGCCTTCAATTGTGGCTGGCAGAAACGCTTTTCGACCAGGCCCGCTATGACGAAGCCGGAAACCTTCTGACAGAAGCCCTGGAACTTGCTCGTTCTCAACAACGCACTCTTCTGGTCGAACAGGGGGAACGCTTACGTGCACAACTTCTTGCTTTAAGAGAAAACTAACACACATAATGACGTTCCAGTGACGCCTGCTGATTATGATTAATCCATCGTTTAGACAATGGATGGATTTCGCTACATTTCTTATGCTCAAGAAGTAATTTTTACTCCCGGCGCGCTTGCACAGTTACGTGAAGCGGTGGAGCGTTCAGGTTGGCAGCGGCTGATGCTTTGCACCAACCACTCCATGCAGGTCCAGGGATATGTGGATACTGTCAAATCTGCCCTGGGTGGGCGGCTGGTAGCGGTGTTTGACCATGTCCAGCCGCATGTGCAGGATGTCCAGGTGGATGGTGCGCTGGCGTTGGCACTTGAGAATCAGATGGATGCGGTTATTGGCATGGGGGGAGGCAGTCCGATCGGCATGGCGAAGGCGGTAGCGTATGCAATGGACACGACAATGCCCATGCGCCCTTCCATACCGGTCATCGCCATTCCAACCACCTATGCCGGTTCAGAGATGACGGCTGTCTATGGGATCACGCGCAGCCGCGAGAAGCCTCCGCGCAAGGTCACAGTGAATGACCCAAAGATCGCGCCGCGCCTCATCCTCTACGATCCCGAACTCACTCTTGATCTGCCTCCTCAAATGACAGCCTCCACAGGGGTCAACGCGCTGGCCCATTGCATCGAAGCGCTCTACTCGATCACGCGCCATCCTGCCTCGACTGCGGCAGCGATCCGCGGCGTAGGGCATATCAGCAACGCGTTGCTGCGTTGTTATCGAGATGGGAAGGATCTGGAGGCGCGCACGGAAATGCTCATCGGCGCGCATCTGGCGGGCTGGTCACTTGCGTCTGTGAAAATGGGTTTGCATCACGGCTTATGTCATGTGCTGGGAGGAACGGCCAATGTCCCCCACGGGATTGCCAATAGCATCATCCTGCCGCACGCGATCCGCTTCAACGCCGACGCGACTGCACCGCAGCTGTTGCCTGCCGCCGAAGCGATGAGGATCTCCTTAAACGGGACCCACCCGTGGGTCGCGATGGAAACGCTGGTACAAAAGATCTCTGAACTTGTTGGGGAAATGCAGCTCCCTCAGCGGCTGCGCGATGCGGGCGTTAAGGTATCGGATTTGCCTGATCTCGCTCAACTTGGATTTCAAAATCGTACTGTCCAGAATAATCCCAAACCGATCACGGAGTCGGCCCAGATCGAGGCATTATTAAGAGCTGCCTGGTAAGGAGGTAAGGACAAGCATATATTGGTACATGTTTAGCGACACTTATCGGTAATAGACCAATTTGAAGGAGAGAAAAATGTCCCCTGTTAATTCCATGGATTACAGCGGTAAAGACACGGTGCTGGATGTCATCCGCAAAGAAAGTACTGATTTCTTCACGCTCGTGGAGAATCCCAAAAACTGGAATGTGCAGACACGGTGCACCGAATGGGAGGTCCGCGATATGGTGGGTCACATGATCGATGTGACCGAAGGTTATCTCACTCGTTGGGAAAGCGCCCGTAAGAACGAACCGAGGGATACAGTTGGCTTGTTGGTCATGAGCCGCGACCTTAACGATCATGCCCGGTCCTTCCGTAGCCTGCCGCGTGAAGAGGCGGTCTCCCGTCTGAAAGCTGATTACACCAGGATGATGGAAATCTTCGAGAAGCTCACCGCCGAGGAGTGGAGCAACTTCCTTGTTACCCATCCGTTTATGGGTCCACTCCCCACGTTTTTTTACCCCGCTTTTCACGTAATGGATTATGGCGTCCACACCTGGGATATCCGCTGGGGGTTGGGTGAGAAGGACCGCAAACTGGACGAACGCACCGCCGGGGTGCTGGTTCCTTACATGCTGTATGCCCTGTTGCCTTCCACCGTGGAGGCCGAGTCGGCCAAAGGAGTGGATGTGGAATTTGGCATCGAGGTCTCGGGGGCATGGGGTGGCAAGTGGCGGGCGACTGTGAAGGATGGCAAATTCGAAACCAAACCGACCGATAACTTCGAGGGCTGTCAGGCGGTCTTTAGCTACGATCCGTCTGACTTTGTGCTTACCTCGTTTCAACGTTTTCCCGGCGGCGAGGCGCGCGGCGACCCGGAAGTGATCCGGAAAGTCCGCAATCTGTTCTTTAGGATTTAGTGGAATAGACCCTGAAGGTTTTTCTGGCAA
>DASTJG010000554.1:0-21696 GCA_035716785.1 Anaerolineales bacterium | reverse complement strand
ATGCGGTCGAGATAGGAATAGACACGTAATGAAAATTCACCAGCCATAATGCTCCAATGTTTTTCGTCATTGCGAGAGAGCCTTCAGGCGACCGAAGCAATCTCATGTTATCTATCGTGAGATTGCTTCGCCACCTCGGCGTTTAAGCCTCGGGGCTCGCAATGACGGTTATGAAATTAATTATTCATCGCAATCCCAAGCGGCGTAATGAACAAGGGATTGCCGGGAAGAACAGTTTCAATACCAGTAATTTCCTGTATCACTTCATCCATGCCCGGGTACGCGCACGTACCACCTACCAGATAGATCCGTTCCACTTTGTGCCCGGCGATGTGCCGCCGAACGATCGTACCGACTTTTTCCATCACCGGACGAATCACCGGAAACAGCCGTGTCTGCTCCCTGGGGTCTTTCTTCAGCGCTTCCGCTTCCTCGAAGGTCGATCCGGTTGAACCCGCGATCACCAACGAGAAATGTGTTCCACCGGTTGGTTCATCGGCAGTGTACACCACCTTACCCCTTTTGAGGACTGCAATCCCGGTCGTACCGCCACCAACATCGACGATCGCGCCGTCCTTGATCTGCAGGACATTGTTCGCGGCGGTCGGCTCGTCGATCAGACCCGTGCAGTCCAGCCCGGCGCCATGCAGTACGTTCGCGGTGGCGCGCACTTCGGCCTGTGGCACACCCGGCGGATAGCCTGTCGAAGCGGATTTTAACTCGAAACCGAGTCCTTCCTCCACTTGCAACTTCATCTTGCGCAACAGATCCACTGCGCCGATAAAATCCACGACCAAACCATCGCGCACGATCTCGGCAAACTGATATGTGCCCGCGATCGGCTGGTGGTTTTCATCGAGGACAACCAACACGGTGTACGCAGTACCCAGATCCACGCCGACGTGGACAGAGTCGCTGGAGGGGCGCGCCGCTTCGAGGTCCGCGCGCCAGGCGTTCGGTCCAGACATGATCCGGTCCGTTCGAGCCAGCAAGTCAGACAGATTCGGATTCATCTAGCCCACAACATTTCGATCATCTTCATCCAATCGTAAGATCTTTCGGGCTGCGTCGCGCGCTGCAAAATAATAACCGACCGGGACAGAGTCTTCATTCCAGCCGATGTTCTCAAGCGTAAATCTCACACCAGAGACGGGATGAAAATCGGAAACCAATACATCCATGATCCCGTCGAGCACGCATTCCTCGTAGTTGCCGCCCGCGGGCCAGGTCACACAGGAAGCAAACGCAAAGGTTTTGAAGGGCGCAGCAGAAAGAGTTACTTCTCCAAACACCGGACGAACGCCATTGTGTCCACGATACGAAGAAGTCACCGATATCATCTCTCGCAAATGCATGTGACGCCGCGAGAATTTTCTTGCCATCCAGCGTTGAACTTCAGGGCTATTTTGATTCACAGGAAAATTCTCATTTCTCATTCCAGTTCACAGGAAAGACCACGTACACGAAGCGCGTCCAGCTCGGCGTGCCAAAGGTGATGCTCGAGCCTTTGGGGATGTAGATCACATCGCCTGTTTTTCCGCGCACCTGCTCGCTGCCGCGCGTGATGACCAGTTCGCCCTCGAGCACAATATCGATCTCGTCATAGGTCAGGGTCCATTGCATCTCGCCTTTGTCGAGCGACATGTAACCCGCGCCCATCGGCGAACGATCCTGCGTCACAACCACGTCCTTTAGCCAGACGTTCGTGCCCGGAGTCGTCTTGCCCTCGAGGAAAGGCTCCACCTGGACATTTGCCATGCGGACGACCTTCAACGGCGGCAAATTGGAAACGGTGGGCAGCGGCTCTTTTTTAAAGCCGGAAGTTGGTCCCGTTTCACGGATGATTTTCACGCCCAGGGCATAGGCGGTATCGGCAGCTTCATGTGTGAGGATATCATCGTGCCCCAGCACGAGAGTTTCTGTTTTCTCGCGCGCGAGCCGACGGATATCTTCAGCGGTGAACAGTTGACGCGGCATGAGGAGGCAGGCAGGTGAAGAAGTAGACAGGTAAACAGGTACACATGTATATAAAATACACGTGCTTCATGTCTACTTGTTTACGTGTGTACTTGGCTACTTATTGCTGCCCCGTCCGCCGAAGGAACCCTTCGAATTTTGCGGCAGGATCATTTCGACGTCGGTATGCGGGCGCGGGATGACATGGACTGAGGCCAATTCACCGACGCGCTTGGCGGCCGCGGCGCCGGCATCCGTCGCGGCTTTGACCGCGCCGACGTCACCGCGCACCATCACGGTCACATATCCACCGCCGACATATTCACTGCCGATCAGCGTGACGTTGGCGGCCTTGACCATCGCGTCCGCGGCTTCGATCGCGCCGATCAGACCCTTGGTCTCGACCATTCCTAAGGCAATCATGGAAACATCTACGGGCATGGTTTACATCTCCTTTTGAACATTTTTTCCGATTAGACATCGGATGTCAAAGACAGATAATTCCGTCGCTGAAATCTGATTTCTAATTTGTTTCCGTCATTGCGAGGAGCATAGCGACGAAGCAATCTTATATCAATATAAAAATTGAGATTGCTTCGCCACCTCGGCGTTCGAGCCTCGGGGCTCGCAATGACGGAATATCACTTTTTCAACTCCAACAATACTCTCCTCACGATCTCTTCCACCTGCGCGTCCATATTGCTGGACGGAGTCGCCACGGGTGCGGAATACGAACCGCCCGTGAACAAACGCCTCTGGGCAGGGTCATCTGTCGAGCCGGGCGCAAAGGCGGCATCCGGCGCGGTGCGGATCTCATAGGCCAGCTTCTTGACATTATATAGATGATGGACAGTGATGTTATCGCCTGTGATCGCGCCGCCTACACCGCCAGAGCCAAGCGTCATTGAAGGCATGACACCGGTTGTGTAGCCGGTCGTCCCCAGCGTGCCAAACGTATTGACGACGATGCGAAAGACGGGCTTCTCAAGACCAAACTGCATGATCACATTTTCGTCCCGGGCATGGATGACCAGCGAATGACCACGCCCGCCATAGTTGATCAACTCGATGCAGCGCTCACAACCCGCCTCCCAACCTTCGGCTTCATACCAGCCAAGGACTGTTGTCAGCTTTTCACCGGAGAGCGGCTCTTCTCTTCCGACACCATTGAGTTTGACCACCAGAATGCGGGCCCAATCCGGGACACTGAATCCGTACATCTGCGCGAGCTGCTGTGGACTCCGCCCGACGGCTTTGGGATTCGGCAAGTGTCCCACAAACAAATTCTTTGCCAGGGTTTGCTTGATCTTATCGTCAACAAAAAAGGCGCCTTCCGCCTTCATCAGTTCTTCGAGCTTCGCCGCGATCGGGCGATCCGCGACAACGGCTTGTTCCGTCGCGCAGATCACGGAATGATCGAATGCCTTCGAGGCGACGATATATTTTGCCGCCCGTTCGATATCCGCCGAGCGATCCACATATGCAGGAACGTTGCCCGGTCCTACCCCGTAGGCAGGTTTGCCGACCGAGTGCGCGGCGCGCACCATATCCGAGCCGCCCGTGGCAAGGATCAACGCCACGTACTTGTGCTTCATCAATTCCTGCGTCCCCTGCAACGAGACCCTGGTCATGCAGGAGACCAGTCCCTTTGGCATACCGGCACGCTCGCCAGCTTCGGCCATGATGCGGATCGTCTCGGCGCAGCATTTTGCCGCGAAGGGATGCGGCGCAATGATGATCGCGTTTCTGGCTTTGACCGCGATCAAGGTCTTGTACATCGTGGTCGAAGTGGGATTGGTGCTGGGAGTCAGCGCGGCAACGACACCCATCGGCCAGGCGATATCGTAGGTCTTCTTGACCGGGTCATTGCAAATGACGCCCACCGTCGGGATATCCTTGATAGCTTCCCACAACAATTGCGAGGACAACAAATTCTTCAACGTCTTGTGTTCGGGAACGCCGTAACCCGTTTCCTCGCTTGCCATCTTTCCAAGCGTGACCGCCGCGTCGGCGGCAGCCTGCGCCATCGCCGCGCAGATGCGGTCTACATCAGCTTGTGTGGCACTCAGAAATTGGCGCTGCGCCTCGCGCGCCTGGGTCGCCAGCGTGCGGGCTTCCTGAATGGATTGAAGATCGTTGTCAAATTCGGCCATAATTTATATCCATATCGGTGGTTGAGTAGGGCGAGTGATCTTCGAGCCCGTATCGAAACCACAAATTACGTATATGCTTGAAATTGCTGGTTTCGATAAGCCGCTTCGCGGCTATTCAACCAGCGGGTTGACTAATAATTGAAAGGATGACTTGCTACCTCTAACACTTTATTTTGGAACGCGGCTGCCGCAGCCACACAGGCAGGCTGATCGCCAGTCAGCATTACACCCATGTAGTTCGTCTCGGAGGGCGGCATGGTCAGCGAAACGATGGTCACGTCCGCGGCTTTCAGTGCAGCGTCCAGCGCGACCAGCCCCTCATTCGGCGTGGCAACCAGATAGGCAATCGGGGAACCCACCGGGATATTGCAGACCTGCGAGAGATAGGTTCCCGTTCGAGAAATGACGTGCGGGAAAAATGCAATTGAATCGTCTTCATTAGCAGAATACCAGATCGCCTTCGTCTTGATGTAATCCACCGCGGCGTTGAGCCCGGACCTCACCTCCGCGGGATCGGGTCCGGCAAGGATCGCCATGATCTCCCCTGACCATTTTCCCGACGTGTGTTTCGCGCCCGCGTAAAACGACCGCGCGTAGACCACATCAACATTTGCCATCTTAGTGGCTTCATCGATAGCGGTATAGGTGGCGTCGTCGTTATCCACGCTGAGCAGACCGATGGAGCGCTGATCTTCGCGCAACTTGAGATGCTCCGCAAAGTTGCGATCCACCTGGGAGATGAGTTGCACTGCGAGCGGAGTTCCGTAAAGAGGATCGAGGATTGGCATAGTTTCTCTCTTTTGGAGTCAGGGAGCTTGCTCCCGCGACTTCGCCAGCAAGCTGGCTGACTCCATAACTACTTTGCTAACTTCAGCTTCACGCCGGAAGCCTGGCTCTTGCGCATATTCTGAGCAAGCTGCACCACGAACGCGCCTGCTTCCAGCGGATTGGTCCCGCCGTTCTCAAAGATGTTGCAGACCACGTCGCGGTCGGCGTCTGTGTCGCCATATTTGGGCTTGTAGCCCATGTACGCGCTCATCGATTCAGCGCGACCAAGTCCGGGGCGTTCGCCGATCAGCAGGATGACTACATCCGGCTTGATCAATTCTCCAACATCGTTCATCACGCCGACACGCGCATACTTGACGAAAAACGGCGTCCCAAAGGTGAGTCCTGCGGTCTGCACACCTTGTTTGATCACAGGAAAAATCTTGCGCAGGTTCGCTTCGATGGCGGCCGCGGAGAGCCCATCGCCGACCGCAAGTTGTATATTCACATTCTTCTGGCACTTCTCATTGATTATACGTTTGGCATCGTCATTGAGCAAACGTCCCAGGTCGGGGCGCAACAGATATTCCTGCTTGCCGCCCGTAATTTTCGTTTGAACGGTAAAGAGATTGAATTCATCCAGCAATTTTTGATCGACATCGCGATAGAGGGCATCCTGCGTGACAGCGTGATCGCCCTGAAAGAGCAGCAGCGATGCCGTGTTATAGCGCGGACCCGCCCGTCCGACACCGATACGGGCAGTAGTGGAATCCATCAAGGCACGTAAACCATTTATATCTTTAGGATTTCTCACACGTGCCTTGTAACGATGCTCGTCGAGAGTTGGATCGGGGAGGTCGATGCTCAGGTTCGCGGTGGAGGTCGCAGCGCGTGTTTTGACAGGCACAGCTGAGGACGGAGGTTGCTGCGCAACGACATCAGTCCGCACGGCTCCAGACGCCTGCAGTTCACGGACAATCGCATCGACAATCGCGGCAAGTTTGGCGTCATCCATAAATGATCTCCAGTAGTGACGACTTTAGTCGTCCACACATTAGCAACTACACCTGCCCCGGACGCAGGTGCCGGGGAAGTCGCTACTACGATTAACGTTTCAGAAAGAAGGATGGATCGCCCGCTTTTTCGGTGAGCACACCGTCCTTCATCAAGCCCAGGTCGACCATCCACTTTTCGAATTCGGGCGCGGGGCGCAGCTTGAAAAGCTGGCGCAGCGTCGGCGCGTCGTGGAAGGACGTGCATTGGTACGAGAGCATGGAGTCATCTCCCATCGGCACGCCCATGAAGTAATTGCAGCCTGCCGCGGTCAGCATGACCGCCAGGTTTTCGATCGCATTCTGATCGGCGCGGGCATGGTTGGTGTAACAGGCATCGCAGCCCATTGGGATACCGGTCAGCTTGCCCATGAAATGATCTTCGAGCCCGGCGCGCTGGATCTGGCCCGCGTCGTAGAGATATTCGGGACCGATAAACCCAACCACCGTGTTGACCTGATAGGGATCGTAGCGCTTCGCCAGTCCATAATTGCGGGCTTCGAGCGTGAGCTGGTCCCAGCCATTGTGGGCATCCGCCGAGAGCGCCGATCCCTGCCCGGTTTCAAAATACATGAAATTCGGGCCCTTGGGGAAGCAATACTTCTTCGCCATCTCATACGCTTCATCGAGCATGCCGACGGAAATGCCAAAGGAGTCGTTGCCTTTCTGCGAGCCCGCGATGGATTGAAAGACCAGTCCCACCGGCGATCCGGACTGCATGCACTTCATCTGGGTTGTGACATGTGAGAGCAAACAGTTCTGCGTCGGGATGTTCCAGGTTTTGATCACGTCGTAGGTCATGTCGAGCAGACGCGCGACGGAACCATAGGAGTCGTCGACCGGGTTAATGCCGATCACCGAATCACCGGAACCATACGATAAGCCTTCATAAATCTCAGCGCGGATTCCTTCCGGAGAGTCAGTCGGATGATTCGGCTGGTTACGCGAGGAAAGTGTGCCCGGTGCACCAATCGTATTGTTACAATGCGCGCTGACAGGGATCTTCTTTGCCCCGTACATCAGATCAAGATTGGACATCAACTTCGTGACCGCGGAGATCATCTCGGCGGTCAGCCCTGCAGAGACGCGCCGGATCATGTCGCTGGTGGTTGTATCCGCCAGGATCCATTCCCGGAATTCCCCCACCGTCCAATCCTTGATCTCGTTATAGTTGTTCGGATCGACCGCATCTTGGATGACGCGCGTGACCTCGTCCTGATCGTAGGACACGGCAGGGTTTTCGCGCAGCACCCATAACGGCACTTCCGCCAGGACGAGCTTCGCGGCGACGCGCTCGGCGGCGGTCTCTGCGCCTACACCCGCGAGATGGTCGCCCGATTTCTCCTCGTTGGCTTTACCCATCAGGAGGCGGATGTCGGGAAACTCGTAGGTTTTGCCATGCAGTTTTGTTCGTAGGAGCATAATAATGCCTTTTAGATTTATTGAGCCAGGTTCGTGTTATAAACTATTCGTCAAGGAATTCGAATGGAGAGAATCCTATGTGCTGAAGTGTACACTCCACCATTTTTGTATGTGGTAACCGCTCCCCAAACTGTAAAATAATCAGGGGTTTGAGAGGAAGGTATTATCACCAGACAACCCCTAATAAAGGGACTGCAGGCAGGGTTATTTGTAACTTCAAATGAAACTGAAATATGACTCAAATTCAAGATCAAAGGCGATTTGGTAATTGAATAAGACCCTATGACAACACTGAAAAGGCAAATTGCTAACGCAATCACCATAGCCAGGATCACTCTTCTGTCCTCGCTTCTGAATCTAGTTTCATGAGCAACTGACATACTTGCGAGCATCTTCTTTCCTCGTTATCAGGACTACTGAACCAGCAGAATAAACATTAGTGATAAAAAATCAACGTTTTCACGCTCAATGGCACCACGCGTCCATCCATGAGCGGCGTGCCAATGTCAATATAATCGCCTTCAGACAGACCAACCTGGTCGATGACCAGCAGAGCACGCGAGGGGGCGAGTCCCTTCACGGTTTGGCCGAGCGCCTGGGCATAATCTCTTTCGATAATGACAATCAATGGCCTATCGCTCGGCATCGACTCAGCAAACTGCTTCAAGCCGTTTGCCAATTGTGTGAGCGATTCATAGTCAAGTGACTGATCCAACTCCAGTGCTACGGCGAATGGATCGGTCGCGAGGTTCACATCCCAGCGCGTCACGGCCTCGGAAATGCTTCTCGAAACGGAAGCAGGGTCGAGCTGAGCGCCGAGCGCCGGGCGAATCACCGGCACATTCTTCAACGGCAGGATCTCGCGCTCCGCCCAGATCGTCGAGCCGGAAAGAGTCACCGTCTGCGTGCTCGCTCCAAGAACAGTCGCGCGGACGGTCTCCGCGGGGGGAACGATTGTGTATGTATTCAATATTGCATGCTTGCGCAAGGACTCGGCAAGCAGCGGTCCAACATCATCATGCCGCGTTACATCACTCACCGAATTGATCGGCACAGGATTGTAATAATAATGCCCAATACCGCCGGAAAACATCAGGATCGAGCCTTTGCCTGAAACACCAACCGGCGCCGTGAGATAGATCTTTTGTGCCAGGGGTGAGGCTGTGCCTTCGATGAGTTCCACAGTCAAATCCGCCATGCGATCTGTGAAGCGACAAAGATCCTCGAGCGACGGCGAATCGCCAATGTTCAGATTTAAACCAATATCGACAAGGATCTGCTTTGCAGGCTCAGCGATGTGACGAACCCGCCCGCTGCCATGCTCGACCTCGAGGATGCGCCCGCCATAATTCATCGCCGCGGCGCCAACCAGATTTCCGGTTCGGAAGGTCGCGCTGTTGGCGCTCCCCCCGCCGATGTCCACGTTCGTGACGGTCGCATAATTTGTCTGTGAATACTGCGCGGCGCCCGCACCCTTTCCTGCGATCAAACTTTCGACATTTGGTCCCGCCACGCTGACCACGAAATCGCCCGCCAAGCCGGAAAGCGCGCGCAAAATTTCATCGGCGTTCTTCTTCTTGGCCGTCTCACCGGTGATAATGACTGCACCGGTCTCCACCTGGCTCGGGTCGACACCGGCGCTGGCATACTCGCCGCGTACGATTTCGTTGAGTTTCACTGCGTCAATTGTCTGCGCATCGATCAGCGGTGTGAAGACGATCGGACTTTGGTAAACGACCTTCCGATCCGTAATGTTGATACGCGGGATCTGCCCCGCCCGCGCTACATCCATCAGGTTGAGGCGCGAGAAGATGATCTGTGTGGTGGTCGTTCCCACATCCACTCCAACGGAAAGTAAGGCGCGAGAATCTGGCATAATCAACGCGTAGGGGCACAGCATGCTGTGCCCCTACAAATAATCATTCTTTCCTGTACGTGACCTCGCCGCCCATTTCGAGCGAGTCGATCACACCGACAATGACCGCGTCCACGGGCGCGCCGCTCGTCTGACTGGTGTAACGCGCGGACGATCCATCTGTCACGAGGACGAGATCGCCCGTCCCGGCGCCGACCGTATCCACCGCGACATAGGGCTCGCCGGTCATTTTTCCAGTTGTATCCGCCTTGCGGACGATCAACAATTTTCGTCCGCGGATGGATTCATCCTTGATCGTCGAGATAGTCGAACCGATGACGAGCGCGATTTGCATTTTCGCCTCATAAAGACTGGGATGAGCAAATTGTATCAGATTCACTCATCCCAACCGAACAGAACGTTAATCATCACCCTGTGCCATCTGCGCTTCGATGCGGCGCAGTTCGGCTTCATCAGACTTCGTAGGACCTTTGAAACGCTTCTTGGCATCCAATTGCCAGTAGAGGAACATGAATACCACCAGGATAATCATGGACCAACCGGCCAGTTCATTCGGCGGGATGGAGAACAGGATGGTAATAAACACGATCCAGATGATCGCGATCCAGTTCAGAACTGTACCCCAGCCTTTGAGACTCCATGGTGCAGTTTCAGGGGTGGCATATTCACCCTGCTTGCGCATCTTGTTGCGAACATTCAGATAGATCGGGATGGCATACGCGAGATACAGTGCAGTCGTGCTAACCGCTACGATCACTGAGTAAACGGCGGAGTAGATCGTGAGCAAAACGGCGAGGATGGAGGTGATGATAATGGACCACATCGGCGTGCGCCACTTGTGGTGGATCTGATTGATCAGCTTATAGCCGGGCATACCGCCATCGCGGGCGAACGCAAACCACATGCGGCTCATGCTCGTGATGGAGGAAAATCCACACAACCACATGGCAAATGCAATAATAATGGCGATAATATGCCCAAAGATCGCGTTATCGAAGTTCGAGTAGACGATATAAAGTACAGCTGGAGAGTTGGCTGGATCGATCGTGGCTGCAATATCAGGTATATGTAAAGTCAAAATGATCAACATGATATAACCAACCACAAACGAAACGGCCACAGAAAGGAATACACCCCAGGCGCTGTTCAGGCGTGCCATCACGGTCTCTTCCGCGACGTGGGCCGAGGCATCATATCCCGTATATGTCCATTGCGCCTGCAAAAGTCCCAGCACAAAGGCAAGCGCAATGCCACCCCCTGCATACAGCGGGCCTAGGAATTTCATCATAATGGAATCAAAGGGAGGCAAGGTTCCTGCCGCAAAGGAAGTGAATGAAGTCAAGTCTGTGTTCATTTCACTGTGGAACAGGAAACTGAGCGGCTGTGAGACCTTGCCAAAAGCAATCAGCAAAAGTGCTATGACTGCCACGCCACCGATGTGCCAATACACACTGAAATCACTCAGCTTGGCAGTGAGTTTGATACCAAAGATATTGATCAACACCTGTGGGATCATGATGACGATCATCACGCCAACCATCACCATCGTGTTTGTCGTATCGAAATTCGTGCCCAATATGCGATTCAACGCACCGGCGATGTAAATGGCAGCAGCAAAATCGATACCCGCAGTGATCATGATCTGTCCGAGCATGTTGAACCAGGCCGTCACCCAGGCCCACTTGTAACCGCCAAGGCGATGCGCCCAAAAATAAAGACCTCCGGCTGTGGGATAAGCGGAGGCCAGTTCTGCCATGGACGCAGCGATGCATAATACAAAGAAACTGACGAGGGGCCAACCGTACGTGTTGATGATGGGTCCGGCGAAACCAAGTCCGTAACCAAACAGCAGGATGGCACCGGTCAGAATGGAAATGATAGAAAAAGAGATGGCGAAGTTCGAGAAACCTCCCATCTCACGGAATAATTGCTGGGCATACCCCAGCTTGTGGAGATCCTTCACATCCTGCTGAATGATCTCTTCACGCGACTTCGGCTTGCTTTCAGATTTTGTGGCCATACGAAATGCTCCTCCTTGGTTTTAAGTAGATGGAAACAGATCAATCAGAAAACAGATTAGGATATGTATACTCATCTCCTTTCTCTAGCTGCCAGAAGGATCACAAATGGAAGAAATAGCTTTTGTAATTGGAAAGATGGGGAACTGGCTTCGATGGTGCTGCGTTGAAAAAAACCATCTGTAGAGCTTTTAACCGACAACTCGTTCAATGTCAAGATAATCATGATGTTTACGGAAGTAAAATATCGAATAAGTGTACAGACAATTTCAGTCCATGTTCGATCTCTCCAGACACAATGCGGTAAGGGAACAAGCAGTTATGGACAAACGTTTTATAGTCATTCCTTGTTTGAAACACCCTGGACACATTCCTTCGGGGATAGTAAGTCTTGCCCAACTCCATCATATACGCCAAAACGGAAAGAGAGAATGAAATGAAACAACATAAATGGTTGTCACTGATTATTTGTTTTATGCTGACCATGCTGTCGCTTGACGCCTGCACATTTTCGTTTGAAGTTTTGCCAACGGCTGCATCTTCTCCATCGACCTTTACACCTGTTTCTTCAGCTACTACAGAGACACCGATTCCACCGACCGCCATCCTCCCATCTGAGACTCCGACTCTCATCTCGATCAGAAACGGGACGATTTCCATGCTCGAGATTTTCAAGAGCTTTGCGATGGAGGACATTGTCCACACCCTGGCTTTTAACCCGGATGGCCGAACCCTTGCCGCGGCTGGAGGCAATACCGGTGATTTTGCCATCCACATCTGGGACGTACCGGATGAGCAGGCCATTGGCACGTTGGGTGGACATAGCGATATCGTCTGGGATATGGCATTCTCGCCAGATGGTGAAATGCTCGTCTCGGTCTCAAAAGATAAGACTGCCCAGATCTGGGACTGGCGTAATGGCGATATTCTGAAGATCCTGAATTTTCCCGGCCAAGCCAACAGCGTAAGGTTTTCGCCTGATGGTCAAATTTTGGCTGTTGGCGGCGTGGATGAGATGCAGAACCAGATCGAACATGCTGCGATCTGGACCTATTCAGTTGGCTCGTGGGAACCTCTGGTGAAATTCTCTGAATACTTAAACATTGGAGTATTGGCTTTTTCTCCCAAGGGGGGTACTTTGATCGGTGGCGGGACATCGCGCAATGTACAGGTCTGGAGGGCGAGCGATGGCGCTTCCCTCTTCACCCTCAGCCATGCTCACCAGGTTTCAAAAGCTGCCATCTCACCCGATGGTTCCACTGTGGCAACAGCAACCTGCGAAGTTGTTGTGAATGCGGATTGTGCAGAAGGATCGGCATGGCTATGGGATCTGCCTACAGGAAAATTGATCGGGAAGCTGACAGGCTTTCCTGATTTTGTCGAACACATAGCATTTACGGCGGATGGCTCATCCTTGATCGCCGCATCTCGCGACGGGACGCTGCGCTTCTACGACACATCGAACGATCAGCTTTTGTTTGAATTCACATCCCCTGGCGGCATCAGCGCTATGGCACTTTCACCCGATAGTGGGTTGCTTGCCACCGGCAATGTCGCTGGCGAAATCTACCTTTGGAAGATTGTGTATCGTCCCTGAGATGGGATATCATATACTTGACAAACTTTAATGGTTCAGTTAAATTAGGACTCAGATGATCTTAAATGATCGTCATATTCTTATGAACGGAGGTGCACTCACATGTCAGCGTATTTCAACAAAATACTATCTGTACTGTGAGTGCATCCGTAGACTGCATCTTTTCTTCGAGTTCGAGTTGATTTAGATCCATGCCACGGGTGTGCTCCTACCCCGTGGCTTTTTGTTTCTCAGGTTTTCTGTTGGGAAACCCATCCCCTGGTCGCGGTTGAACCCGCGGCTTTTCTTTTTAATCACTTGGAGATCGGAAACTTATGTCTTCCCGCACGAAAAAGTTTTTCTCGTATTACAAGCCCTATTCAGGCTTGTTCTTCTCGGTGATGATCTGCGCCTTTATCGTCGCCGGGATTACGCTCCTGTTCCCCTTGCTCACCCGCTACATTACGAAAACAGTCCTGGAAAGCGGAATGTCGAACGCGCTCAGCGAAATCTATCGAATTGGCGCGTGGATGCTGTTGCTCATCTTCATCCATACTGTCTGCAACTTTTATGTTGACTATCGCGGTCATGCCATGGGAGCAATGATGGAGAGCGACATGCGCAGTGAACTGTTTGATCACTACCAGAAGCTGTCGTTTCGTTTTTATGATGACCGGCGAACCGGGCAGTTGATGTCCCGCCTTACAAACGACCTGCTTTCCCTGGCAGAGTTCTATCACCATGCCCCCGAAGATTACCTGATCTATTCGGTTAAGTTCATCGGCGCGTTCATTGTTCTGATCAATATCAACGTTCAACTGACCCTGGCTGTCTTTTTCTTCCTGCCGGTCCTGGCGATCTTCTCCCTTTACTTTACGAAGCGTCTGAATATCGCTTTTAAAAGAAACTGGGAACGCATTGCGGATGTCAATGCCCAGGTGGAGGATACGCTCGCCGGGATCCGCGTGGTGAAATCATTTGTCAATGAAGAAACCGAAAAGAAAAAGTTCGACCGCGAAAATCAGCGTTTTTTGGAAAGCCGGAAAAGTATCTACAAAAACGAGTCGGCCATCTGGCAGGGAGTCGATGCAATCACCAAGCTCATCACGGTCACTGTGATCGTCTATGGTGGCGCAAATATCGTGAACGCGCGCCTGGACCTTGCCGATCTGATCACCTTCCTGCTCTACATCGGCAACTTCATTGAACCCATTCAAAAACTGACCCACATGACCGAGCAATTTCAGCAGGGAGTGACCGGCTTTCAGCGATTTATGGATATCATGGAAGTGGAGCCGGAAATTCAGGATTCGCCGAATGCGGTCGAGCTAAAGGATGTCCTGGGGCATGTCGAATTTCGAAATGTCGGGTTCCGATATCGCGATGATCATGCCCATGTCTTGAAGAACATCTCTCTGAAGGCTAAAGCCGGAGACACGATTGCCCTGGTGGGTCCTTCGGGTGTTGGCAAAACGACTTTGTGTTCACTGATCCCCCGATTTTATGAGGTCAGTGAGGGAGAGGTGCTGCTCAATGGTATAAACATCAAAGACATTAAGTTGAGTTCGCTACGAAGAAATGTCGGCGTTGTCCAGCAGGACGTCTATTTATTCGCCGGGACTGTCCTCGAGAATATTCGGTATGGAAAACTGGATGCCAGTCCGGCAGAGATCGTCGAAGCAGCCAAAAAGGCTAACGCTCATGATTTTATTCTGACGCTGCCGAACGGATACGACACCGACATCGGCCAGCGCGGCGTGAAATTATCAGGCGGGCAAAAGCAAAGATTGAGCATTGCGCGGGTGTTCCTGAAAGATCCGCCTGTGCTCATCTTCGATGAAGCGACCAGCTCTTTGGATAATGAAAGTGAACGAGTTGTACAGGATTCGCTGGAAGCTTTAGCCCAAAATCGTACAACCTTTGTCATTGCACATCGCCTGTCAACCATCCGGAACGCAAAACGGATCATCGTACTCACCGATCGAGGGATCGAAGAACAGGGAACCCATGAAGAGCTAATAAGGCAAGATGGCATCTACGCGCGCTTGTACAATATGCCATTTGACCACACTGCGCTGGCGCCCGGCAATGGTCTTCAAACCATGCCGAAAAACTGACCGAAGGTCTTTTGATCAAAAGGAGTCACAATGAATATTCAGGACATTTTGACAATCTATGACTACAACTACTGGGCGACACGGCAAATCCTGGCCGCCTGTGCACATGTGAGCCCGAAGCAATTTACCACCTCCACCGCTCACAGCTTTGGCAGCCTGCGCGGTACATTAGTTCATACACTGGGTTCTGAGCATGGCTGGCGCATGCTACTACAACACCGGACTCTCGCCTATTTCCACATACTGAAAGAAGGCAGTTTCTCAATCCTCGATGTTTTGGAGCAGAGGTGGGAGGAGGAGGAACGCACCATGCGGGAATACCTTGCCAGCCTCACTGACGACGACCTGGTCAGTATTGTCCGCTACACCACGGACGAAGGCGACAGGCGCGAACGAGTGTTATGGCATTGCCTGCTGCACGTCGTCAACCACGGGACACACCACCGCAGCGAAGCCGCCGCAATCCTGACGGGGTACGGTCACTCGCCGGGCGGGCTGGATTTCACGGCATTCTTGAATGAGCAGGAATGATAGGTTGCAGCCTCAACAAGCCGAGTGTTTCGAGATATTCATCACCTTACAGAGTTGTTCGGTGAATAAGTGAAGACGGCAGTAGTAAAATCGCCCATGCGGGATCTGGTGGGATGCTGCACACGCATCAAGGCGTGAGCACTTATGTTGGAAGGAGCAAAAATGCCATCTAATCGTACAAACGCAGTTAGAGTTGGGTGTGCGGTGAGTCTGCTGTTATTCCTGGCGGGAGGAATCATCCTCTTCACTCGCTATCAGAAGATGATCAGTTGCCACGAGGATAGACTGCCTTTGATAAGCATGGATGTAACGAGTGATCCCAGTCAGAGTAAGCAATTAATCGAACAATTCCGTAAATTTGGATTCAACAATAGTTTTAGACTTGACATTGTCAATCTCGATCAGGATGGCAACGATTTCCGTATTCGCATGCTACGAAAAGATGTTGAAATCATTACCAGAAAGCCACTCACCCCAAGTGAATTCAGGATTGAGTTTTACAATAGGGATTGCATTCATCCAACCGTTGCTGCTGATCTTGATGATTTAGTAGCCGATCTCAAGAATTATATAGGCGAAATTCCAAATGTGACGGTTACGGAAAAGTAGAATCGGTGTAAGTGCAGGTGTTCTGGCAAAACCAACTTATGGTAGACTCATCCTATGGCAACCCGAATCGAACGCGATTCGTTGGGTGACGTCCATGTCCCTGCGGATGCTCTCTACGGTGCCCAAACCCAGCGTGCAACTCAAAATTTTCAAATATCTGGTCTAAAACCTCGTCAGGCATTCATCTGGTCGATGGCGACGATCAAACGCGCCGCGGCCGAAGTCAACCGCGACCTCGGTTTGCTCGACTCCGAGCGCGCGGGTGCGATCATCCAGGCTGCGCAGGAAGTCATCGACGGCAAGTGGAACGAGCAGTTCGTAGTCGATCCCATCCAGGCTGGCGCAGGGACCAGTCACAACATGAACACGAACGAGGTCATTGCGAACCGCGCCACGCAGATCCTGGGCGGCAAAGTCGGGGAATATCGCGTTCACCCCAATGACCATGTCAACATGGCGCAATCCACCAACGACACCATTCCCACGGCTATTCGTCTCGGCTGCCTGTGGCGCCTGGATGAACTGCTGGATACGCTCAAAAATCTCGTCGAGGCGTTGAACGCTAAAGCCATGGAGTTCGATGACATCGTCAAATCGGGGCGGACACACCTGCAGGATGCGGTCCCGGTGCGGCTGGGACAGGAGTTCAGCGCGTACGCCAAAGCAGTCGAGCGCGACACGGAGCGGATCCGGGAGGCGGCTGAGGGGCTGAGGCGCCTCGGGATCGGAGGGACAGCCGTCGGGTCGGGGTTGAACGCTCATCCGGAATATCACGCGCGCATGATCAGGAAATTATCCGACCTGACAGGACTCACGTTGTATCAGTCTGATAATCTATTTGAATCCATGCAGTCGATGGCAGACGCGGCGCACTTCTCAGCATCCCTGCGTACACTTGCCTTGACCCTGATCCGCATCGCCAATGACTTCCGCCTGCTGGCATCCGGTCCATCTACCGGGCTGGATGAGATCCGTTTGCCGGCCGTCCAGCCGGGTTCGAGCATCATGCCAGGCAAGGTCAACCCCGTGATGGCGGAAATGCTCGACATGGCGATGTTTTATGTGGTTGGTCTGGATACAACAGTTGCCATGGCGGCCCAGGCCGGACAGCTTGAGCTCAATGTGATGATGCCGATCATCGCGCACAGTCTTTTCGAGGCGATGCAGGTGATCATCGGCGCGGTGCACGCCTTCACCAAGGATGCGGTGCGCGGGATCACTGCCAACCGCGAAAAGGCAGCAGGCTGGCTCTCAAAGAATGCCATTGTCGTTACGGCACTAAATCCTGTTATTGGATATGCCCAGGGCGCGGCGCTGGTCAAAGATGCGCTGAAGCGGGATATGGCAATACGCGATGTGGCGATCGAGAAAGCCAGAGCCGGGCTGCTCAAACATCGCGACAGCGACCGGCCGGTCAGCGTGGAGGAGATCGAGGGCGCGCTCGATGACATGCGCCGGTTAACAGAAAGTGGAATTGCTTGAAAAGTAGCGCAAGATGTTATCTTGCGCGACGGGGCGGAATAGGCTGAAAACAAACACCAGGGCTTCATCGTTATAACAAGTGAATGTGACGTTCCAGGGGAACGTGCTCTGCGTGTTACGCGAGCACAGTGAGGAATTTGATATGCCTTTAGACAATGAGTTTCATGGTCCCAATCTTGGATATATTCTTGAGCTTTACGATCAGTATCGGCAGGACCCGAACGCCGTTGATGTGGCTACACGCAAAATCTTCGAGAAGTGGTCGCCTGCTGAACCAACAACTGCGCTCCCCTCCACCCGCGA
This sequence comes from Anaerolineales bacterium, assembly GCA_035716785.1. Classification (GTDB taxonomy): domain Bacteria; phylum Chloroflexota; class Anaerolineae; order Anaerolineales; family Villigracilaceae; genus Defluviilinea. The sequence goes on along the minus strand of DASTJG010000554.1, from coordinate 3,833 downwards.
CCTGCTCTCGTTGACCGGGGCCGCGAACCTGGCCCAGGCGATCCGTGTCTATGGCTACCTCTCCGCAAATTTGGATCCCCTCGAGGAGGCGCCCTCCCCCGCGGGCAACCCGCTATTGACTCCCGAGTTTCATCATATAAAAGAAGAAGACCTGACCAGCATCCCTGCCGAAGTAGTAAACCTGCCCGAGGGTCAGTCAGTTCGGAACGCACAGGAAGGGATCGAAATCCTGCGCGCCATCTATTGTGGAACGATCGGCTACGATTACGGGCACATCCGCATCCCCGAGGAACGGGACTGGTTATATCAAGCGGCCGAGGCCGGTCGCTTTCGATCGCCAGCGCAGCGCGTGGATGGCAGGAAATTGCTCGAGCGCTTGACGCAAGTGGAAGCGTTCGAGGTTTTTCTCCATAGGCTTTACCCTGGCAAAACACGTTTCTCCATTGAAGGGCTGGACATGCTCATCCCCATGTTGGATGAGGTCATCGCGAACGCCGCACAGGAAAAAATTTGTGTCACGCTGATCGGCATGGCGCACCGCGGACGTCTAAATGTGCTGGCACACATCCTGCAAAAGCCATACAGCCACATCCTGGCAGAGTTCACCGATCCGCAGGGACGCGCCAGCACCTGGGATGAGCTGGGCTGGACAGGCGACGTCAAGTATCACATGGGAGCCTATCGTTCGCCGCGCCGCGACCAGAAGGTCGATATGTTGATCCACATGCCGCCCAATCCCAGCCACCTGGAAATGGTCGATCCGGTGGTCGCAGGCATGGCGCGCGCCGCGAATACGAAAGCAGATGTCCCCGGCGCGCCGCGTTATTTCGAAAACGCCTCGCTGCCGATCGCGATCCACGGCGATGCTTCGTTCACCGGTCAGGGCATTGTGGCAGAGACGTTCAACTTTTCGCGCGTGCCCGGCTACGGAGTGAGCGGCACGCTGCACATCATTGCCAATAATCAATTAGGTTTTACTGCCAATGAAAGCGAATCGCGCAGTAGTATGTTCGCCAGCGATCTGGCACAGGGCTTCGAAATTCCCGTCATCCACGTCAACGCGGACGATCCGAGGGCCTGCATCGAGGCCGCGCGGACCGCGTTCACGTACCGGCAGCAGTTCCGCAAGGATTTCATGATCAACCTGATCGGCTACCGGCGCTACGGGCACAACGAGGGCGACGAACCGCGCTTCACCCAACCGGCAATGTATCGCAAAATCGATGAGCATCCGCGGGTGAGACAACTTTGGGCGCAGCGCTTGCAGCAGGAAGGGCAACTTCAGCAGGGTGAAGCCGGGGAGTTGCTGCAAGTAGATCTGCAGAGGTTACAGGAAGCCAACGACCAGCTTGACCCGGAAACCGCTTTGGTCGAGCCTGTCCCCAAGCTGCCGCCGCGCGGCGCGGCGCAGAAGGCCAAGACAGCCGTTACGCTCAAGCGACTCAAAGAGTTGAATAAAGCCTTACTTGAATTTCCAAAAGATTTTCTACTCAACTCCAAGTTGGTGAAGTCCGTCGAACGGCGCAGCACATTGCTGGATAAACCGGACAATGCCAAAATCGACTGGGCCACCGCGGAAGAGCTGGCGTTCGCCACCATTCTGGAAGATGGCATCCCGATCCGCCTGACGGGACAGGACAGCATCCGCGGGACGTTCAGCCAGCGCCATGCGGTGTTTTATGACGCGCGCACAAATCAGGGGCACACACCTCTCCAGAAAATTCCTCAGGCAGATGCATCCTTTGAAGTGATCAACAGTCCATTAAGCGAAGCCGGCGCGATCGGTTTCGAGTTCGGCTATAACGTCATCGCGCCGGAGCGATTGGTCATTTGGGAAGCACAATATGGCGACTTCATCAACAACGCACAATCGGTCATCGATGAGTTCCTGCTTTCGGGGCGCGCAAAGTGGGGGCTGACCCCATCCCTGGTGTTACTGCTTCCTCACGGGAACGAAGGTCAGGGACCCGATCATTCCAGCGGGCGGATCGAGCGCTTTCTCGGCTTGGCTGCCGAGACGAATGTCCGGATTGCCTATCCATCCACAGCGGCGCAATATTTCCACTTGCTGCGGCGTCAGGCTTTGCTGCTGAAAACCGATCCGCTGCCGTTGATCGTCTTCACACCCAAAGGACTATTGCGCCATCCGCTCACTGCCTCCTCCCCACAGGAATTCACCAGCGGCAGTTGGCAGCGCGTGATCGATGATCAGACTCTTCCTGGCAAGAAAACGGATGTAAAAAACCTGACGTTGTGTAGCGGGCGCATCTACGTGGACCTTGTGACGAGTGACCTGCGGAAGGAAAACCCGGATGACGCGATCGTGCGGGTCGAACAGCTTTATCCTTTCCCGTTGGAAGAGCTGGAAGAAGTCCTGGCAAAGTACCCTAATTTAGAACGAGTGATCTGGGTGCAGGAGGAGCCTTTGAACATGGGAGCCTGGAATACCCTGCGACCACACCTGCGCCAGCTGGTGGATGGTCGGTTGACATTGCACTACGTGGGCAGGCCCGAGAGTTCCAGCCCCGCGGAAGGCTCGACGACGCTGTACCGGATCAACCAGCAGTCGTTGATCGAGCAAGCCTTTGATTTCGACAAACAGGCACAGACATCCAGTGTAGTGAAAGAACGAGGTTAATCAATATGGCAATAAAAATAGAAGTTCCCGAATTAGGCGAGTCGGTTCTTGAAGCGACGGTCTCGCGCTGGCTCAAGAAGGAAGGTGATTTCGTCAGCGTGGGCGAGGTGTTGGTCGAGCTGGAAACAGACAAGGTCAATCTGGAAGTCGGTGCGAAAGGGGCCGGGGTTCTGCAGAAAATCGAAGCTGCCGAGGGGGAAGACGTAAAAGTCGGGGATGTGTTGGGGACCATCGAGGAAAAGGCGGAACAGGGAGAGGAAAGAGGAAAGAAGGACCAGGCGACAGAGGCAGTGCAAAAGACTGAATCCGCGCCAACCAAAGCGCAACGAACTCAATCACAACCCGAAAAAGAAGAAGCTCCTGCTCGAAACGATGGGCAACAAGTGGAACGCGAGGGCGCGCCACAGGTCAGCCCGGTGGCAGCACGTTTGGCGCGCGACCGGAACGTGGATGTAAGCAAAATTGCCGGGACGGGGAACGAAGGTCGTGTTACCAAGGCGGATGTGGAAGCCTACCTTCAGAGTCAAACAAAACCACAAGAGCAGGCGAAGCCATTACCGACGGAGAGCGAGCGTGACGAGGCGCAGCCTGAGCGTCCTGCCAGTATTACCCCATCTGATCGTCGGGAGGAACGGACGCGCATGTCGCGCCGCCGCCGCACCATCGCGCAGCGTTTGCTGGAAGCCTCCCAGACCACCGCCATGCTAACAACGTTCAATGAGATCGATATGAGCGCCGTCATAGACATCCGTAAGCGGCACAACGAGGAATTCCAGAAGCGTCACGGCGTCAAGCTTGGATTCATGTCGTTCTTCGTCAAAGCCTCGATCAGCGCGCTGAAGGCGTTTCCACAGGTCAATGCGGAGATCGATGGCGAGGAACTGGTTTTCAAGCATTACTACGATATCGGCATGGCTGTCGGCTCATCCGAGGGACTTGTCGTGCCGGTCATCCGTGATGCCGACCGTCTTTCGTTTGCCGAGATCGAACAACGCATCAAGGATCTGGTTGCAAAAAGCGAAGAAGGAAAATTATCGATTGAAGATCTGCGTGGCGGGACATTCACAATTACCAATGGCGGCGTGTTCGGGTCGTTGTTGAGCACACCGATCCTGAATCCCCCGCAGGTTGGGATTTTGGGTTTACACAAAATCGAAGAACGACCGATCGCGTTGAACGGACAGGTCGTCATCCG
>DASTJG010000553.1:0-10553 GCA_035716785.1 Anaerolineales bacterium | reverse complement strand
AAGGCATTGGCTTCCCGCGATTGAATATCAAGTACTCCGATAATGTTGTCGCCCGCGCCAAGCGGCAGCACAAGCTGGGATTTGGTTTCAGGAAAATCAACATTGTGGAGGAACGTTGAATCTTCATTCATGCGTGTCACGCGCGGCTGACCAGTTTGGGCGATATAGCCGATCGGGCTTATGCTCCCAACTGCCACGCGGTATCCTCGGTTCAGCATTCTCAATCCGTTCGCTGTATTGGTAGCACGCAGAATGGCGTATTGTTTTTCTACATCCAGCAAAAAGAGTCCAATGTGATAGTATCCCAGTTGTTCGCTGATCGCCTCGGTAATGGCGGGTAGGAGCTGATCAAAGCTGCGTATGGCTGTTGTGATCCGGGCTACCTCGGCAATGCCGTGAAGCTTTTCAGAGCGAATCTCCAATTGTCTGTTTACAACGACTAATTCTGTGCTACGGCTTTGCAGTTCGCCTTGTGTGAAGTTGAGGATGGCATTCGCCGACGCCAGTTCTTCCACGCTCAACCTGGATCTTCGGAGCGCATCCTCCAGACCCCCGATCAGGAGCCAGATCAGAAAAGCGTTCAAAAGAAAGACAATGGCCAGGTTCACGACAAAATCTGCAATTCGAAACGAAGGAGTAACGATCAAACCTGTACTTTCAGCATATGCGAGAACAAGTCCTGAAGCGACGCTGAGTATTGTGACTGTAACAGCAGCACGCCAACTCAACAACAAACCGGCCATCAAAACAATTGTGAAGTTTACAATGTAAGATGCATCCTTCACCCCAAACGATAATGCAGCAATGCTGTTGGCTGCGCCCCAAATGATGATGATGATCATGATTGAGGTAGAGCGAACATGCCCTTGTCTTAAACGCACCAGGCCACTGACGCACGCAGTAGCCATTGCTATTAAAAGCCCGTCCACCCAGCCAATGCGAGAATAGTGTTGGACAACTCTTGCGAATACTTCATATGCGATCAGGGCGCCCAGAACGGCAAGAATAATCCAGTGCGCGTACCTGGCTTTGCGTGTTTTGTCATCATCATTGGGGAAAGCCGGAGGAGTGAAAACTTGGATTAGCTGTTTCAGCATGGTTCTACCTATTTGTAAACATCCTGGCGATCATTCTGGCCGTCATCGCTGTTTGTGATTTCAAGCAAAACTTCCGTTGCGCCGCCAATCTTGCGTCCCAGTTCTTCCACCGCAACCTGGAGAATGGACTCAAGATTGCTCACTGATCCGATCTTTGCAGAGATGTCACCAATGGCACGTTCGCGGGCAGCACGTCGCTGGGCACTTTGCACAAGACGGGCATTCTCAAGGGCCAGGGCCGCGCGTTCCGCCGCGGCTTCGAGGATGCCAATTTCATCCTGCTTCCACTGGCGGGTTCCTCTTTTCGAGCGCACGTCCAATACGCCGATCGTTTGTCCGCGGAGTTTGATGGGAACTCCGATCGAGTCCGATTCTTTCTCGAGAGAAAGACTGCCTGTCTGAACGACGGCTTTGGCTGTGTCACGTTGGACGCTCCTGTCCAGCGGGGTAACCTGTTTTCCATCGAAAACGTATCCGGTTTGCTTCGCCTCCCTTGTAAAGGAACTCCATTCCTGTCGAGTATATTGTTCAAACACTGCTCTGGATTCTCTGAGTGCCTCTTTTGCTTCACTGAATGAGCGGGAATTTTCAATTGCGATGGCAACCTGGTCTGCCAGTGTGGTAAGCACATTGACGTCTTCTGTTGAAAAGGCATCTGTCTGTGTGCTTTGTACGTCAAGGGAGCCAGTGATACGTCCAGTTACGCGCAGGGGTAATGCCATTTCAGAACGCGTCTCTGGCAGATCCGGGTTGTTGAAGTAAACAGAATCAGCGCCAACATCCAGGGCAATGCGAGCCTCGCCGTGTGAAATGGAGTATCCAACAATGCTGCGATGGTCGATCGGCAGGCTGTGATGCTTGTTAAGCATTTGCATCCCGCCCTCGCTGTTGGATGCGCGCAGGACCGCGTTTTCCTGTTTTTCATCCAAAAGGAAAATGCCGACATGATAAAAACCAAATTGCTGGCTGATCAGTTTCGTGATGGCAGGAAGGAGCGTATCGAGATCCTGCACAGATGCGATCGCGCGCGCGACGCTCGAAACGGCTTCCAGTTGTAAGGCGCGTTTCTCGAGTTCGGATGTTCGTGTTTCAACGCGTTGTTCAAGATCGAAGCGCAGAGTGCTTAATTCCTTATTCGAAAGAGACAGTTCATATGCCGTTGCACGTGCCCTGTTGAGGGCATCTCGAAGCCCTTTGAGCATCCAATACAGGAATGCGCCTGTAAGGACAAAAATTGCTGTTGTATCACGTACAAACTGTATGGGGGTGTCCAGAGTGTTCAGCACTATTAATTGATTTGTTTCTGCATACGCCAAAGCTAACCCCGAAAGGGCGCTGGCAACCACAAATCCGATTACGCCTCGTTCCCCAAGAAGGAGCCCAGCCATCAAAATTGGGACAAAGTATCCAAAAAACGCTGCATCTCGGATACCATCTGATGTCCAGGTGAGATAAGACAATCCACTCCAGACCGCGGTGATCAATAGCAGACTGGCGATTTTCACGTGCCCTCGCCGGGAAATGTACAGCGTCAACTCAATGATTAGAATGGTTACCAGGAAGGCTAGATTTACATCGCTAAGTATCAGTTCCTGTTCAAAGAAGATTCCCGCAATCATGCGTAGAACCAGAATTATCGTTATGATCCGGCCAATGCTATTCAAGACGGCTGCCGAGCGCGACTTGTCTTCGTCTTCGGGGAAAACTGGCGGAGCAAAGAATTTACGAAAAGCGTTTTGCATCTTATTGCTCTTTCTGTTCAGCCCGCTTTCCGGCTGCTGGCTCATCAAGGATCTGAATGGCGACTTCAGTGTCGCCTAAAATACTGCCAATCTCTCTGATTGTGGTTTGAAGGATCTGTTCGTAGTCAGTGGATGCACTAATGGCTGATGTAACCCTGGAGATGGACTGCTCACGATCTGCACGCAGACGGGTCTCCTCGTAGAGACGGGCGCTTTCCATTGCTGCGGCGAGGCGTTCCACGGCCAATTCGATCGTGGAAATTGTATTGATGTCATAATCTTCCTTGAGCTTGAGTGTAATGACACCAATTGTTTGTCCGCGTAACTTGATGGGGATGGCAGCTTTTTGCTCCTTGTTGGTTCCAGGTGTGCTCCCGTTCAAAACGACCCGCGTTCCCGTTTTTAGGACTGTATCGGCCAGCTCTGTCAACTCAGCAACCGGCTCAACTCGCACATTATCGAAGTGATAGCCTCTATTGAATGCCAGACTGCCAATCGATAGCTTTTTCCAGTTCTCAGTGGTAAATCGACCGTACGCACTTTCGAGTTCCTTAAGGCTTATTTCTACTTCCTGCAACAGGCGAGCGCGCTCAATGGCGATTGCAAGTTGATCTGCCAGGATTTGCATGATTGCAATATCATCATCATTGAATGCCTCTAGCTGCTCGCTTTGTACATCGAGCACCCCGATCACGCTATTTTCAGTTTTGAGTGGCAATGCCATCTCAGAGTTCGTGTTTGGAAGGAAAGGATTGTTGAAGTAGACCGCATCCATGCCGGTATTCAGGGTGATACGTGCCTCTCCGCTTGCAGCCACGCGTCCGACAATCCCTGTCTCTCCGACGCGAAGCTTGTGGTTGTTCTCCAGCATTTGCCGGCCTGCCTCGGTGGGAGAAGCGACCAGGACAGCGTACTCCTTGTCACTGTCCAGCAGGAAAATGCCTGTGTGATAAAAGCCGAAGCGGTTTTGGATCAATCTGGCAGACTGGGTGAGCAATTCGTGAAGGTCGCGCGCCGCCGCTGCATCTCTTGCGATCTCTGCGGCAACGCGCAGACGCAGCGTCTGGTTCTCCAGATCCCGCGTACGGTCTTCGACGCGTTGTTCCAGCTTCCCAATCATGTCTTGGAGCTGGATCGTCATCTGGTTGTAAGCCTGTGCGAGTGTACCGATTTCATCTTTACGATCTACAACGGCCTGAACAGATAGATTACCGGCCGCAAAGCTCTCTGTGGTGTGTACAAGATCTGTGATCGGGTCGGAAATTGTGCGGGCAAAGATGATAACCGCTGTAATTGCAGCCATGGCAACGAGCAAAGCAAGCAAAGCACTGCCTGCCAGAGTGCTTATTGAGTTGGCAATGACGAAGCTCTCTGGAATTTCAGCAATCACTACAACTGCCATCGGTTGGAACCATTGGGAATATCCCAACACACGTTGACCTTCATAATTCGGATATATGTCCCTGCTGCCAATGGAATGGCTGCGAATAGCCTCCGACGAGCCTTCTGTATCAACAATATCGACCGGTGTGCGAGTTTCTGTGAGTGGGTTTAAATTGACATCAACCAAATAGGTTTCTGCCTCACTCAACCCGGGCGTACTCTCCATGATTGTCCTTATCGATGCGGCATTCGAACGGAGAACAAGCAGACCGCGTATATCTTGACTATCGATACCCAATACAGGAGTGGCAATAATGAAATTCTCGCTCCCGAAAGAGTCCTTGTCTACAAATCCTGTAAAAAATCCCATCAATCCCATTTGAAAGAAGTTGTGAGACTGGAGACTGGACCCCTCGCTGCCTGGAGTTGTGGAAATGACGACGTTCCCCTGAGTGTCCAATACCATGATCTCGCTATACTCCTGCGTTCCCACGACATCTATCATGCGAGAGCGCGCGATTTGTTTAAAGTTCCGTTCGAGGATTGGATTAAGATCGGTGGTGGCATTAAGGATGCCCAGCGCGTTTGATGTAAACCGTGAATCTGCCAGCAACGTTTTAGTGTCATTTTGAGAACTTGCCAGCAGAGTCTCAATCTGATTGATTTTGAGAGTAGTAATGGCTTCAAGGCTGTTGAAGGTCTGTGTCTGATTGTTGGCGTATGCCCCGATCGCGGATAGCACAGCTGTCATGATGGTTGGAATGGTCACAATGATCACGAAGGATGTTAATAATAAACTCTGCAGGCTTCGGAACTTTCTGTTCTGCGAAACAACTGAAATCGTGATCAACAACAGGACGATAGCAAAAAGAAAAACGATACTGGCAATGGCAGCTGAATTGCTGTTCTGAAGACGACTGGAAACCGGAGATCTTGTTTCGGCAAAATAAATGCCAACCCCCACGGCAATAAAGACCCACAAAAGCCTCCAGGCATATTTGCGTGGCATGCCATTGATGACCGCAAGGACAGGTGTCACTGCTGCGATTGCTATGGCAATCGTCCAACTGTTTTGCCACAGGAGAGTAACGACAATAGCAAACAACCCGCCAATCACCGTCGCATAGATATTCGCAACAATTCCTTTATTTTGCTGAGCGAGAGCCAGGATCGGGATCTCTGCGATCGCGAACAGTAGCGTGAGCATGCCAATATATAGTAATTGAGGCGCCGGTTCTCCAAGAATGCGCCACGAACTCGTGAGCAGGGAAATGGCAATGAACCCCATGCCCGCCACCGCGATCAAAGGAGGATTGTAGCGCCTGCTCGAATAAAAAGCCCGGGCAAGACGCTCATTCACACTATTCATGTCACTTTGCGAATTACTGGTCTGCTTCATAATTAGCTCACATTGCGCCTGGAACGCTGCTTGGACTGCGCAGTTTGCTGAGTTTCCTGGCCAATAAAAACGGACACATCCGATACATCAGGAAGTTGTCCCAATTCGCGTGCCGCGGTTTGAAGCAACGTATCCAGGTCAAGGGATTGACTAAATCGTGCTGCAAGTTTGCCAATAGTCTGTTCCTGTTTGGCTCGTTCGGTGGCTTCTTCCAGGAGGCGGATGTTATCAACTGCTAATCCGACCTGACTTGCCACTTCTTCGATCAGTTCCCTGTCCAACCTACTCCAGGCAGCATCCCCTTTTCTCGCGATGGAGATGTTTCCAATTTTCTGCCCGCGCAGGATGATCGGAGCGCTGATCGCTTCACCTTCATTCTGAGGCAGTTTTTCTGCACGCAGCCCAAGAGGGGTGTAAGTAAAGACACGGCTCTTTTCATGCAATTTTTGCCTCCACGACTCGCGGGTGCGGAGGTTGGTTAGCGCCTCGAGTTGTATGATCGATGCGTGGGTTTCATCCAATAGACGCGCATTCTCGATGGCGATAGCGACCTGATCTGAAAGAGTTTGTAGAACGTCGATATCATCGGGAGTGAAAGCCTGCGGCTTCTCCGATTGAATATCCAGTACTCCAAGGACTTTGTTTCGAACCATTAAAGGTAGTGCGACCTCGGAGCGGGTCATTGGAAGATCAGGGTTGTTAAAGAAAACAGCATCAGATCCTACGTCCAGCGCGATGCGTGGTTTCTTTTGCGCCGCGACATACCCCACAATGCCCTGGGTCCCAACGGATAAGGCATGGCCTCTTTCGATCATCCGTTGCCCTCCCTCGGAAGATGCCGCCTGTAAGACTGCCTGATCTCCAGTTTCGTTGATCAGGAAGACACCTGTATGATAGAACCCCAATTGATCCGTGACCAGCCGGGCAACCATGTTCAACAGGGATGCCAAATCCTGAACCTCTGCTGTTTTGCGCGCGATGTAAGAAGTTGCACGAAGCTGTTCACTTTTTTGGTTCAAGCTAACGGTTCGTTCCTCAACCTGCTGTTCAAGTGTGGAATGTTCGCTGTGGAGTGTGCCAAGCATTTGCTGCGCGGCTTCCTGCGTTTTTGTGAAGTCCTCCTGGGAGTTGTGCAACCCAATTGCGGCAATCGCGGAGACGACCATGAAAATGACAATTGAAATTCCCCCCGCTATGGAAAAGACACCTTCTCCGCCAAAAACCAGGAGGCTCAAGAATGAAAATCCCATAGCATACAAGGTTCCCCAGCGCAGGGGGAAAAGAAGCCCGGTCATTACCGTGAAGCCCAGAAAGAGAATGGCTGCATCTCGTAGACCGTAGTCAAGCAGCGAGCTGAGCCCTGCAAAATATAAAAGCAGAAGGAAAACGCCAGCTCGAACGCGATACGGTATATTGGTGAGCACTGTCACCAGAACCAGGACTCCATAGGTCATGGCCGCCAGAAGCTTAATCCCTGGAGTTGAGGGAGCAAAACGAAGATAAAGAAGGATTGCCACACCCCCCACGGCACATGAGCCTTGCAGGATGACTTTTAGAAAGCGCTCACGCCAAGTGATGTATGAGTAGCTCTCGGTGCTTTGAGATGGCAGGGAAGAAGACTGCTTATTCATGCTTCATCTCCCTTAAGATCATCAAGTTGGAGTTCCACTATTGCTGTCGATGCGTCCAGCCGTCTTCCCAGTTCTTTGATCACAGTTTGTAAGACACCGTCAATAGTTGCAGATGACCAGATCTTCGAATTGATTTCTGCTGCCGTGCGCTCGCGTAATGCTATCTGGCGACTTTCACTCACCAGGCGTGCATTTTCCAGGGCGATCGCAGCCTGGGTGGCAATTGCGTCCACCAGGCTTTGTTGTTCAGGTGTCCACTCTTCTTTGCCCTCGAGCGTGATTTGCCCAAGGGGTTGATCGCGCAAACTGATGGTCGCCTCTAGTTTTTGCGAATCTCCATCCAGTTCATCACCAAGGCGATATTCCAGTCCCTGGCTTTCTTTCGAGAATCCGCTCCAGCCTTCCAACAGGTATTGTTGTTGGACAGCCCGCATTTCTTTAATGATCTGTTGGGCTTCCTGAAAGAGGCGGGCATTTTCAAGTGTGATGGAGATTTGTCCTGCCATATTTTTCATTGTCTCGATCACTTGCGGCCCAAAGTCCGCCTCGCGCGTCGATTGCACATTCAAAGCGCCAAGTACGCGTTCACCAACCATGAGGGGGAGGGCAATCTCAGAACGAGTATAGGGCAGAAGGGGATTCTCGAACCTCTGCTTTTCTTCAGAAGCAACCTGTGCGATGCGCGGGATGCGCTCACGAATCGCCGCACCCACCATGTTCTTCCCGGCTACTTCAAGGCGGTGACGGTTTTGCTTAAGGACGCGTCCTGCCTCCCCGGTCGCTTCTCTTAATTCGGCCCATCGTCCTGTTGAATCCAATAGATAGATGGCCGCAAAGTAGTAACCAAATTGTTCGTGGAAGAGAGGAATGATTTTTGCAAGCAGTTTGTCCGGATCAAGGCTGGTCGCCGCCACTCTGCCCACCTCATTGGAGGCTGCCAGCTGCCTTGTGCGTTCTGCAACCTGTTGTTCAAGCGTAGTTTGCAGTGTTTCAAGCCGGGAAACCATACGATTGAACTGCACTGTTACGATACCGAGCTCATCGGTCGCCTTGACGGTGGCGCGCTGTGTAAGATCGCCCTGTTCAATCTTGTTGAAAGTTTGGATCAAATCATAAATGGGATCTGAAACCGTCCTGGATACATAGTACGCGAAGCCTGCTCCAAGAAGCAATGCGATTACACTGAAAAGAATGGATTGAAACCGGAAACTAGTAATGGACTCCGTTAGATTGTTCTCTCCATAAAGGGCGCCAACCGTGTGTTGATAGCCGATCGGGGCGATCAATAGAATGGCAATAACGATCAAGGCCATGGAAAGCGTCACGAGTTTTCCGTTGAGCAGTAGTCCATGGTGGCCTTGCAGCTGGGTCTCAAAATCTTTCGGCAGCAAGATCAGCCGGATCGGTAACGTGAAGCGTTCGATCAGCAAAACAGCTGGGATGGCAAAGCCAAGGAGGGCAACGATCCCGCCCAGGAAAACATAAACTGGAATGTTACCGACAAATGTGGCTGCCTCGGGGAAGGTCGAAGTCGATTCCACCCGGGCGAGCGTAACAAGAGTCATAATGACAATATCGATAAAAAACACACCAGCAGCTGCAATTCCGTAACGCCAACTCAGGCTGGTGATTTCACGCCAGGCTAAAATCTCATCTTCCGGTTTTAATCGGATCGTTTCATCCGCCCACACGTCGAGCTTTTTAATTGCCCTTGGTGTGAGCCTGCGGCTGATCCCAATAAGAACTGCAAAGCTGATAATGATCAGAAAGAAAACAGTGAATGACAAACCCCGTATTGGCTGCTCTTCAAGCCTGATATTGGCCCATATGGCAAAAATGCCAGGGAGTGTCCCAAGCAGGGAGACGAGCTGAATAACTCCAATCAGGATGGTCAAATACCATCCGCCAATTTGATGCAGCATTTGATTGGGCGAATAACGTTTATTCATTGTCTGTCCTGCTCTTCTGATCTTTATCGGATAGTGATGTTCCCAGTTTAATCCGGGCACCCGTCGCGCCAACTGCGCGTGTTAATTCGCTGGCGGTTGTTGCCAAAATTGTTTCCATGTCTGTGGTGCGGCGGATTTTGTCTGAGATTTCGAAGAGAATGCGTTCGCGCTCCGCCTGGGCGCGGATTTGCTCCAGAAGCCTTGCGTTTGCAATAATCGCGGCAAGACTGCCTCCCAACGTGCCCAGCAATTCTTCATCATTTTCTGCGTACGCCGAGAACTGTTCGCTCTCCACATTGAGAACGCCGAGGAGTTCACTCCGGTATAAAAGCGGGATCGCCATTTCAGAACGGGTATTTGGGCTTCCTTCAATATAACGGGCATCCTGTAAAACGTTATTGATACGCAAGGTTCGGCGATGTGCCGCGACCCAGCCAGTGACTCCGCTACCAAGCGGAATGCGAAGATCGAACACATTGCTTGCGTATCCCACCGCGGCCTTTATTTCCAGCACCTTCTTTTCGCGGTCTGCCAGCAGGATGGAAACGCGGTCACCACCAAGAGTTACCTGCAGCCCATTGACTGCCGATTGCAGAGCTTCGTCCAATGTCGTTCCGGACGCGGCCGTCGTGGTAATGTGATGTAACAGGCGATGTTGCGCAAGATGTTCCTGGGTTTCAGCGAATAGTTCAGTATTTACGACGGCAATTGCCAGTTGGTCAGCAAGGATTTGCAGGGTACGCAAATTTTCTTCGGCAAATGCGTAAGCACGCGTGCTTTGCACGTCCAGAACGCCAACGATCCGGTCGCCAACTTTTAAGGGCAGGGCCGCTTCTGCATGTGTGTCGGGCAGCAACGGATTTGGATAGAAAGTGGCATCCCGCGTTGTATCGTTAACGATCAAAGGCTCACCTTTTCCGGATACAAAACCAACGACAGACTTTGCCCCAACACTGAGCTTGTGACCGGCGCGCTTCATCTGTGCACCGGCTTCACCGGTAGCTTCACGAATGACAACAAACTCGCCTGGCAGATCCTTGAGAAAGATTGCTGCATGGTAAAAATCAAAACGGGACCTGATCAACTCGACGGCCTTCTGTAACAATTCATCCAGGTCAAGTGAACTGCTGATATCGCGTGCAATTTCCGCGGCGGTTTCAAACTGAAGCGCCGTTCTTTTGCTTTCCTCGATCAAGCGTACATTGTTGATGGCGCCCGAGACCTGGTTCGCAACGGACACCATAAAACGCAGGTCATCTTCAGTAAAACTGAGTTCGTGTTCGAGATCCTGAATAATAATTGCGCCAATGGCTTCGCCGCCTGCCAGCAATGGGACGCCCAGCCAGGACAAG
>DASTJG010000552.1:0-9761 GCA_035716785.1 Anaerolineales bacterium | reverse complement strand
GCCCATCTCCACCAGGGCGGCCGCCATGTGATCGGTCAGCTCATTCATCTCTTTATATGAAATGACCGCACCTTTGAAGATCGTACAGGCGCGGTCCGGATATTTGCGCGCCGCCTCATCCAAAAAATAAAACAACGGCGCTTTTGGGTATTCAATTGTATGGGGTACCCCTTTGTCATAGTGAACAAGCCATGGCTGGTTGTTCATGGTTCCTCCTCCTTTATTGGTTATTCTCAGTATATTCAAGGAAGAATCAAAAGTCAACCGACCGATGGATGTGCTTTATTTCACGATCACTTTCTTTCATCGTCCGCGGCGAACGAGAACAATGAATTGCGGATGTACGACTCAATTTCATCAACGGCCTCCTCCTCGACTCTAAACCACTTGATGCTGGGATCTGATTCCTTGAACCAGTTCGCCTGCCTGCGGACAAAGATCCGGGTTGCGCGTCGGATCTCAGCCTTGGCCTGTTCCTCGTTTAATTCACCATTGACTACCCGGATGCATTCCCGATACCCGATCGCCGATATCGTCGGCAGGGAGGGGGAGTAGCCTTTTGCCAACAGGCTTTTCACTTCCTCCAGAAATCCATTCACAAACATCGCTTCAATACGCTGGTCAACGCGCTCATATAGTTCCGGGCGCGGACGCGTCAACCCGATGGCGAGCAGGTGATACGGTGATTCGCTCTGGCCGCGCTGCTCGGAGAATCTTTTACCGGTGGTCAGAATGACTTCCAGTGCTCGTATCGTTCTCCGGTAATTGCGCGGGTCGATTTTCTCTGCTGCAGGCGGGTCGAGGCTCCTGAGATTTTCGTGTAGCCAATATTCTCCTTTTTCTTCTTTCTTCTTTTCTAACTCTATCCTCAATCTCTCATCAGGCTTTACCTCCGGCGGTTTCCATCCTTCCGTCACCGCGCGGATGTATTGTCCGGTCCCGCCCACCAGAAACGGAATTTTACTGCGTGTATGAATACCTGCAATTGCCTCGCGTGCTTTCTGTTGGAAGACTGCCAGACTTAGTATCTCGTCAGGATTCGCGATGTCGATCAAGTGATGGGGTACGCGCCTCTGTTCTGCGCGCGTCGGCTTGGCAGTGCCAACATCCATGCCGCGGTAAAAGAGACGCGAATCTGCTGAGATGATCTCACCGTCCAATCGCTCGGCGAGTTGGATAGCCAGTTCCGTCTTGCCGACGGCAGTGGGCCCGATGATGAGGATGAGGGAAAGTTTAGATGGCATTCTCAAAGTGTGTGATCTTCGGTTCCAGTCCTACTTTTCCCTCCACCGCAACCACATCGATCTGCCAGTGGTCGATGGCATTCTCTACTGCGTAGTGTTCGGCGCAGGCGAGCATGTGCGCCTGTTTCCGTGTAGTGACGTTCTGCTCGGGGAAGAAATTTCTGCTTGAGGTAAGAGTCTTCACTTCCACGAAGACCGTTGTCTCACCCTGTCTTGCGATAATATCGATCTCCCCATACGGCGTCCGCGCGTTGCGCGCGACAACCTCGTAGCCATGTTCCGCAAGATATGCTGCAACTGCGTCTTCACCCCATTTGCCAACGCGCTGGTTGTGTTTCATTTCATGAACTCTTCAAGGACGCCCATCAGCCGCTCGTCCAGGCTCTTCTTCAGCGGTTTGGTGCTTTGCATCAAATGTGTGTAATGACCCAGCAGGATTTTTGTCGTGCGCTCAATATCGTACTGTTCGGAAGCTTCCCGTGCGGCGGCGCCCATTGCATGTCGTCGGTTGGGGTTCAAGCACAGGTAGGTTAATTTGGCGGTAAAGGCAGCTAGATCCTCAGTCGAGAGGAAACCTGTCTCGCCATCTTCCACGATGTCGCTTGTTCCGGGAGAATGGATACCCATGATTGGAAGTCCGGCACCCATGGCCTCGACAGTGGACATGCCAAACGTCTCTGCGACAGAGGTGGTGACAAAGATATCGCACATCGCCAGATAGGACGGAATGTCTTCATAAGCGATCATGCCAGTGCTGTGCACGCGATTGGTAATGCCGAGTTGAACGATAAGACTCTGAAGCTCGTCCTCGAATTGTTTCTTCCCGCCCCCAACGATCAGCAGATAAACATTGGGGATCAGCTGGGCGATCCCTGCAAATGACTGCAGAAGGAAGCTAATGTTTTTCTCCGGCGCCACCCGGCCTGCATAAACCAACAGGATATCCTGATCTGTGAAGCCGAACTGGGAACGTGGAAACGGCTTTGCTTGATGGAACTGACGCAGGTCCACACCATTTGGAATGACCTCGATGTGACTCTTTACATCGAATTCACGCAGGATCTTCGCCATGCCTTCCGATGGCGAAATGACCAGATCCACTGCTTCACAAAAGTCAGGTAAATACGCCTGAAGGAGTCCATGACTCATTTCATCAGGCATCATGGGAAGGTACGCTTGCGCCAGCAGGTCATAGCGGGAATGGTTGGTGAAGACGATCGGGGTCTTTGTGGATCGACAGTAGTTCAATGCCAGTCGCCCGCTTAGAAATGGATGGTGTACGTGGACAATGTCCATTGTCTGTAGCAATTTTTTATGTTTGGTTTTGTGGCGCAGGGAGAGGTAAAAGCCGGTATCCGCGAGAGGCAGCGCTGGGCTGCGGATGATACGGGGTTCGTTATCCTGATACTCAGGATCCCCAAAGGTGAAGACATACACCTCGTGCCCTGCATCTTCGAGGGCACGTTTATTTAAGGAGATGTAATTGGTCACGCCGCTTACATGTGGTTTGTAGGCATCTGCCATCATCCCGATACGCATGATTCAATCGTACAGTTAATGGAAAACACTGTCAAGGCACTGGTTCACCCTGATCTTGATGCTTTCCATCAAGATGGTAGAATCTCTATTAGGAGTAACTTTGGTCAAATTAATTTTGCGCAATAAGGAATATGAAGTCAAGCCCGGGATGACGCTGCTTTCTGCATTGCAGAAGATCGATGTGATCCCTGAATCTGTCATCGCGACGCGCGACGGCGAGATGATCCTGGATGACGAGATTCTGAGAGATGGTGATGTGGTCAAATTGATCGCGGTGATTTCTGGAGGTTGCCATGAAATGTCGTAAATGTGGCGAGAAAGCCTCCGTCAACATGCGCCAGCACAAACTGGCGTTGTGCAAGCAGCATTACCTCGAGTGGGTGCCGGAGCAGACCGAGCGCTTTATCAAGAAATATGAGATGTTCACACGCGAGGAGAAAATTCTGGTCGCGGTGTCGGGCGGCAAGGACTCGCTCGCGCTTTGGGATATTCTGCAGCTTCTTGGCTACCAGGCGGATGGACTGTACCTTGGGCTGGGAATTGATGGCGGGATCAATTACTCGCACGAGTCCCAGCGGCTCACCGAAAAATTCGCGAGTGAACGTAACCTGAAGCTTCATGTTGTGGATATCGAAAAGGAATATGGGCAGCCTATCCCTATCCTTGCGGAGATCTCCCATCGCGGCTATGGAAAACCGTGCGCAGTGTGCGGACTGGCGAAACGTCATGAAATGAACCGCATCGCGCGCGACCTTGGGTACGACGTGCTCGCGACAGGCCACAATCTCGACGACGAGGCGGCCGTACTTTTTGGCAACACATTGTCCTGGTCGAGCGAGTATCTCCTGCGCCAGGGACCGGTCCTGCCTGCCTCAGAGGGGCTGGCGCGCAAGGTCAAGCCGTTGTGCCGCTTCTACGAGCGCGAGATGACCGCTTATTCGCTGGTGCGCGGGATTGAATACATCTATGAAGAATGCCCGTTCGCAGAGGGATCGCAATCCATCTATTACAAGGAATTACTCAACCAGCTCGAAACAAAGCGCCCCGGCGCCAAGCTCACGTTCTATCTCAGATTCCTGGAAGCGCGCAAACGCGGCGACCTGTTCATCGAGAACAATGTTGAAAGAGTGCACTTGCACTCCTGTCCGAAATGTGGACAGCCCACATCCACAGAAGACTTATGTTCCTTTTGCAGAATGATCGAAAAAGTACAGGATACAGCGGTTACGGAATAACATCATGAAACAATACCGCTTCTTTGACCTGATCATGGCCGTCTTTGTGACGGTGCTTGTCGTGAGCAATATCGCTTCCTCTGCCAAGATCGTGGACTGGGGTTTTAGCCTGTTCGGCGTACCCATGGCGTTCGACGCGGGCACAATTCTCTTCCCGGTCAGTTATATCTTCGGCGATATTCTCACCGAAGTGTATGGTTATAAACGTTCGCGACGCGTCATCTGGACTGGTTTCGCCTGTCTGGTGTTGAGCGCGTTCATCTTTTGGATCGTCCGTGTGATGCCCGGCGAAGCGACCTGGCAGGGTTACGCGGGCGATGAAGCCTACAACGCTATTTTGGGCGGGATGAGCACGGGTGGGATCGTGCTGGCAAGTCTGGCCGGTTACTGGACCGGTGAATTCACAAACTCATTCACCCTGGCGAAGATGAAGATCCTGACAAACGGTCGCTGGCTGTGGATGCGCACGATCGGTAGCACGCTTGTGGGTGAACTTGTAGATACGGTTATGTTTGTGATCGTCGCCTCGGCCTTTGGCGTTTTTCCATGGAGCCTGTTCCTTACACTGACATTGACCAACTATTTGTTCAAATGCGGTGTGGAAGCATTGATGACGCCGATCACGTATGCAGTGGTTGGTACTCTCAAACGCGCGGAAAACGAAGATTACTATGACCGCGAGACGAACTTTAATCCGTTTGTAGCTTGAAAGCCAGTGCGGGTATTGCAATCTAGAACATCTGTACTATAATTGCCCAATCAGATCAAACTAAAGAGGAGCGGAGGTTCAGTCTCTTCCCCGCGGCTAATGCCAGGGGTGACTGAAGGCTTTTCGATAATTTCTACAAATCGGATCAATCTATGACATCGATTGTTATTTCCAAACAAACTGCCAGACGTTTTATTCTCGGTAAACAGGGACTCTGGCCCGGTCGCCGCTGGAAAGGCAAAAAAGGGACAGCCCAGGCGATCAACGCCTGTGAAGCGGTGCAGCTCGATCCGCTGAACGTGATCGCGCGCAGCCAGGACATTGTCCTGCACAGTCGCGTGCTGGATTACAAACCTGATTATCTCCATCAGGCGGCTTACAAAGACCGGAAATTCTTCGATTACGGCGGCTGGCTGGCGATGTACCCCATGTCGAACCTGCCGTATTTTCGTTTCCATATGGATAGACGTTTGCGTGACGAATATGTCAAGTATTTTGTCCCAGAGCACCAGAAGGTATTGGAGTATGTCCGCTCACAATTGCGAGAGCACGGCCCGCTGGGCAACAGGGATTTCGATGGCAAGCGTCTGAAACGACAAAGTTATCGTGGGCGCAAGGAGACCTCGGTAGCCTTGTTCGATATGTGGCTCTCCGGAGAGCTGATGATCCATCATCGTGAGGGGTTCGAACGCGTCTATGACTTTAGAGAGAACATCGCGCCCAAAGAACATGATTATGTTGCCAGCGAAAAGGAAGCAGAGAACTTTTTTGCGCGTAAAGCTGTCTCGTTCCACGGGCTGCTGCGTGAAGCCGCGATGAGGATCAGCCTGGATTACGATCTGCGCCGCAAGCATACGCGCGAAGGGGCGAGTCAGCTCCTGGAGGGGTGGATCGAGTCTGGGATGCTGCGGCGGTTTCAGGTCGAGGGAGGGAGCGAAACCTATCTCGTTTTAGCGGAAGATGTCGCGGTGCTGGAGTCGCTCGCGAAAGGAAAAATCCCGAAGGGATGGAATCCCAAAGAAATGACCACACTGGAAGAAGTCACATTCCTCGCCCCGCTGGATATCGTCAGCGCGCGTGGACGGGCCAAAAAAGTATTTGATTTCGAGTACACATGGGAAGTATATACGCCCGTTCACAAGCGTCGCTGGGGATACTACGTTCTGCCGATCCTGTATGGTGATGACCTGGTGGCGCGGCTCGACCCGAAGCTCGACCGTACGTCGATGACCCTGGAGATCAAGGGTTTCTGGCACGAGGACGACGCGCCAGTGAAGGATGTTCAGTTTGCAGACGCGCTGGCGAAAGGGCTGACCCGGTTTGCGAAGTTTGTCGAGGCGAGGAAAGTTACGACAAATTCAATTTACCCAACGGGGTTACGAAAACACCTGGAGAAGGTTCTGCGCGCCTCGTTATAACCGCAGAGCGCTTGAAATAAGACCAATTATAAACAATGTGACGATCGCTGCGACGATCGCTCCACAGCCCCAGCCAGCGGATACTTTCCAACCCTGTTTGTTCGTGATACCCGGCTCCAGCCTGCGGATGTGACGGACGACCTGCCAGCCCGCGAACATGCCGGTCAGGAACCAGGCGACGATCACGAAAAGCAGAAACACCAACAGGATGAGAATGACCAGCCCAATGGCTTCTCCCAGAGCGCTGCCGATGATCTGCCCCATGCAATCGCCCAATCCAACTCCACTGCAATCTGGTTCCGCGCTTTGAACAGAGATCGCACCGATCGCGACCATCAACGCGGTGATCAAACCGGAAACGATCATCCCCAGCGGCCCGCTGATGCCCCATATTCGAATGGTGGGAGACATGTGCTTCCAGGAAATGGATGGTGCATTCGGTCGCAGGGTGAGCATAGTAAATAATCCTGCAAGCAAGCCGCCAATAAAACCTCCAATTGCACCACTGATGAGGATCAAAATAAAGTTGAGAAGATCTTCACTTCCCAGGTCGTCCTGACTGGCAACAAGGGTGGCAAGAAAGATCAGTACGACAATCCAAAAGACTAGCCAGCCGGCGCTCCAGGCAAACGCCCAGCCAGGGATTTTGCCGAAGACAACATTCAGACTGGTTTTCGTTGGCTGGCGAAGGAATGGTCGTTCTCCAGATGCTTTTCCCGCGCCTGCCTCGATCAATCCATCAACAAGTTTTTGAAAGCTGTCTGTGTAACTGCCCGAGCGCAGATCGAGGGTTTGGATGTCTCGCACCAGCGATTCGAATTCGCCTGTCCATTGGGCAGGGCGATAAATGACGGGAAAGATCGTCTTGCCCAATTCCAGTGCCTTGTTGACTTCCTCGCGTACATAACGTGATTCCATTGAATCGGGAGATAGCACCAGAATGAAAGCTTTGCATTCGCGGATGCCATCCATAATCTCATCGTGCCACTTTTGACCTGCCTGGATCGTGGATTGATCGAACCACACCCCAGCAACTTGCGTGTTCAGATCGGATGCCAGGCGTGCCACGAATTCCTGATCACGGCGAGAGTAGGAGATGAAGATGTCCTTGGGCATGTCTTTGTTGCTCCGTTTGTAGCTGAAACGCTGTTTTCATTATACGATTTTTGAAGGTAAAAGATACTACCTGGGATGGTTTGCTCGAGTATGCTAGAAAACCATGCAAAACCTGTGCAAAACCTTTGCAGTTAGATAGTTTTTGATAGACTTTCTCTGGCAAAATTCCGTCTGGTCATTAAACGGACCTCTTAATCGCATTTCATAAAGGTACTAAAATACAAGTATGCCAAACAGCGCTCATCTCAAATTCAACGATCCCGCCCCCGACCTGGAGTTACAGGACGTCAACGGTACCTCCCTACAGCTTTCCTCCCTCTGGCAGAATCAAGTGCTCATCCTTGCATTTACACGGCACTTTGGCTGCCCGCAGTGCAAGGAAATGGTGGATCAGCTTGTTGCTGCCTGGCCCGGGATCAAGGCCAAGAATCTTGCTCTGGCAATTATCACGCAGGGGACTCCCGAGCAAGCCAGGGCTTTTTGTGAGCAGCGCGCTCCCGGGCTGTTCTGTCTTGCTGACCCTAACCGTAAAGCTTACAAGGCATATGGACTCGAGCGCGCCTCCCTTTGGCAGACATTCCTTTCGCTGAACGTCTGGCGTTCGAACCAGCACCTAAAGCGTGAACGCGGCTGGAACGTGGAATTGCCTCCCAAAGGACAGGATACCATGCAAATGGCCGGGACCTTCATCATTGCGCCGGATGGCCGCATCCGCCTCCCCTATTACTACGATAACATCGCCGATCATCCCTCCGCTGACCTGCTCCTGCACGGCGTGATGGGAATGGATTGGAATCAAACTTTTGACGGACCTGTAGCACCAAAATGAATAATATTTTCCTCGCTTTCTACCTCGCTCTCAAAGAAGTGTTCCGAAACCGCGGGCGTTTTTTCCTCGTAAGTCTGGTGATCGCGCTGATCACACTGCTCGTGTTGTTCATTGCTGCCCTCGGTGAGGGACTTGCCAACGGCAACCGCCAGTATGTTGGCAACCTCGACGCGCAACTGATCGTCTTTCTGGAGAAGTCCGATTACATCATTTCTGCCAGCCGACTTGAGACAAACACTGCGCGCTCGGTCCGCCGCGTCGACGGGGTCGCGGACGCGGGTCCAATCTACACGTCCTCTACGGAGATCATTTCCCTCGAAGAGCCGCTCAAGGTATCCATGCTGGCCGCCGAGGCGGGGCGTCCCGGGATGCCCGCGCTCATCGAGGGACGGGACTACCGCGGTGGTGAAGTACGTGAGACAGTAATTGACCGCAATGTCGCTTTGCGCTCGGGGATCAAAGTAGGAGATGAGATCACGGTCCGCTCCACACAGGGCGTGGAGGATGAATTCTTCAATCTCAAAGTCGTCGGCATTGTCGCTGGACAGTCCTATCTCTTCCAGCCGACTATATTCGTGCCCCCTGCTACCTGGGAATTGGTCCGCCCGCAATCGGAAGCCGACCTGAACAGCGATACGCCGTATCCCAATATTCTCGCGGTCAAGCTGGCTGACGCTTCTCAAGTATATGCCGTAAAAGCGCGCCTGCTTGCGACTGTTCCGAACATCGAAGTAACTGACATCGAGACTACGATCAGTAATATCCCCGGCTATTCCGCCCAGCAAGGAACGGTGCAGACGCAGGGCTTTTTCACGCTGTTGATCGGTGTGCTGGTGATCGGCGGATTTTTCCAGATCCAGATTTTGCAGAAAGTCCCACAGATCGGCGTCTTGAAAGCCATCGGCTCCTCGAACGGAGTTGTCGGCTGGGCGGCAGTGATCCAGATCATCGTGGTGACGGCCATGGGCGTCGCGATCGGTGGTGGGTTGACATATCTCTTCTCGCTGGGATTCCCACCCACCATCCCGCTGGTCTTCAACGGAAGTCGTTCGCTGATCGCAATTGCCCTGCTCTTGTTCATTGGTCCGTTGGGCGGGATGGTGTCCATTGTCTACGCAGTACGCATCGAGCCGCTCAAAGCACTCAGGTTGGGATAACGCCATGACAAGCATTGCTCTTGAAGTCAAAGATCTGGTCAAGACATTTGCGTTGGATGGCACGACCATCAACGCCGTGGATCATGTTTCGTTTCAGGTGAAGTCAGGTGAGTTCGTGGCTTTGGTCGGTCCAAGCGGATCGGGTAAGACGACAATGTTGTCGATCCTGGCCGCGCTGCTTTCCCCCACAAGCGGACAGGTGCTGATCGATGGACAGGATATGGCAGAGATGAACGACAAGCGCCGTGTCAAACTGCGCCGCGAGAAGATCGGGTTCACGTTCCAGGCAAATAATCTGATCCCGTTTTTAACTGCCCAGGAAAACGTAGAGTTCATGCTGCGCCTCAACGGCAAAGCGGATAAGGCCGGGCGTGTCCGTTCGGCGGAGATCCTCGCCCGCCTCGGCCTCAGCGATCGGTTGCACAGCCTGCCAGCCCAGCTTTCCGGCGGACAACAGCAGCGTGTTGCCATTGCACGCGCTCTGATTCATAATCCCTCCGTAGTGTTGGCCGAC
>DASTJG010000551.1:0-6208 GCA_035716785.1 Anaerolineales bacterium | reverse complement strand
GCCCAGAAGGCTGCTTATGGCGACGGGCTGGATGAACGTTATCTGCAAAAGTTCATGTGGACGTGGAAACCACATTATTATTCATCCGGACTGTCGTTCTACAATTATCCATATGCGTTCGGTTTGTTATTTGCCACTGGCTTGTATGCCATTTACAAGCAGCGCGGCGCGGATTTTGTGGCAGACTACAAAAACCTGCTTGCCTCCACCGGTGAAGAGACGGCTGCCAAACTTGCCAAACGCTTCGGCATCGACATCACGAAACGCAAGTTCTGGGATGATAGCCTGGCGATCATCGGAAAGCGCGTGGATCGTTACGGCGAACTGTAGTCTCTACACTTTGTTCGTCCCGCGGTTGATGGTCTAAAGACCACTTACTGCGGGATGAGCTTCTTTTTGAAGTAACGATGACAAAAACCATCCCTGCCTTTTTGATCTTGTTCCTGATAACAGCATGTAACACGCAGACCACCCCCTCAACGCCGACCCCTGAACCCGCGCTGACCACCATTATTGAATGGGTCCCTACACCAACTCTGGGAGGCGCTCCCCTCACCGAAGCCGAAGTCCCGCGCGTGGACCTGGAAAGAGCCAGGGTTGCCATTGCGAGCGGCGAGGCAATTGTGGTCGATGTGCGCAGCCAGGAAGCATACGCGGTGAGTCACATTCCCGGTGCGATCAACATCTGGATCGACGAGTTCGAGACAAATCCTGCGGGGGTGAATCTCGATAAAGACCAATGGATCATCACGTACTGTACTTGAATGAACGAACACACAAGCGCCCGTGCGGCGTTCATCCTTTTGCAGAATGGTTATACGCGTGTCTCAGCCCTGCTGGGCGGCTTTACCGCCTGGATCGAGGCAGGCTATCCTATTGAGCCGTAGAAAAGTAAACAAGCGGATAAGTAACACGTGACACATCTCCTTGTTTACCTGTTTACTTTATAAAATGGAAAGATCCACATAATGAATACCCCTCTCGTCACACCCTGGGCAGATCCCGTCGCCCCGACACAATCAGCGCTCTGGCGTCTCATGACCGACGAAGGACTGAATCCCTATTCGTGGTCAAATGGACCCCATAACGTTTATACTGCGCATTCACATACTTACAATAAAGTGATCTATGTGGTGCAAGGCAGTATTACGTTTGGTTTGCCGGGATCGGGGGAATATTTCACATTGAAGGCAGGCGACCGGCTCGACCTGCCCGCGGGCATGGTTCATGAGGCGCTTGTCGGCGTGGCGGGTGTCGTCTGCCTGGAGGCGCACAAAGATTGACACAACGGAATCAATTGTCAGTTGGGAAGGAAGCGTAGCAATAAAAAGACGCGTCCGCGACGGACGCGTCTTTTTATTCAAAGATTAACTCGTCAGGCAAATCTTACCAGCTGCCATGCAGCCAGCCGCGCATTTGCATCGCCGTCACAACACGCTGGATGGAGACCATGTACGCTGCATCGCGCATGTAGGCTTTTTCATTCTCAGACATCTGGAGCACATCGTTGAAGGCGCTCGTCATTTTCTCATCCAGTCGCTGCAGCACTTCCTGCTTGGACCAGTAGAAGTTCATATCGTTCTGCACGCCTTCAAAGTAAGAGGTCGTGACGCCTCCGGCATTGCACAGGAAATCGGGGATGATGAAGACGTTATTCTTCTTAAAGACCTCATCGGCGTCTGGCGTGGTGGGACCGTTGGCTCCTTCCGCCACGATCCGAACCCGCTTCGAAACTTTATTGACTGTTTCGCCGTTGACGTGACCTTCGATTGCGGCGGGGATGAGCACATCGGCTTCCTTGGTGATCCAGGCATCGCCGTCTTCCACAAGGTAACCGGCATCCTGTGCTTTTTTCTTGTCGATCGTTCCATATTGATCGACAATCGAAAGCAGGAAGCGAGCATCGACACCATCTTTGTGGCTGTACGTATAAGATTTCTTATCGTTGCGATCCCAGCAGGAAACACAGGCAACCTTGCCGCCCAGCATTTCCGTAAAGCCGATAGCAGCATACTGGGCTACATTGCCGAAGCCCTCGATCGCGGCAACACAATTCTTGGGATCCATCTTGAGATATTTCAGCGCTTCACGGACCGTGTAGATCACGCCATAGCCTGTCGCTTCCGTGCGACCCAGGGAACCACCGCCACCGACCGGTTTCCCAGTGAACACGCCCGGCGCATAAGTACCGGTCAACTTGGAGTACTCGTCCATCATCCAGCCCATCATCTGCGGTGTGGTCCCAACGTCCGGGGCGGGGATATCCTGGCGAGGTCCGATGTTCTTGACCATCTGCTGTACCCAGCCGCGGCACAGGTGTTCCTTCTCATTCGAGGAGAGCCTGGAAGGATCGACAATGATGCCTCCCTTGCCGCCGCCCAGAGGGATATCGACGACCGCACATTTCCAGGTCATCCACATGGCGAGCGCGCGCACGGTATCGGCGGTCTCATCGGGGTGGAAGCGGATACCGCCCTTGTTAGGACCGCGCGCATCATTATGTTGAACACGGAAGCCAGTGAACACCTGCAGATTGCCATCATCCATTCGCACCGGAATGCGGAGGGTAAATTCACGGGCTGGCCAGCGTAAAACTTCCCGAACCCCAGAGTCGAGCTTGAGCATTTCTGCAACATGGTCGAACTGTTGTTGGGCAATTTTGAACGCATTGATTTTATGATCTGGCATAGGTATCTCCTTTTCAAAGGAATATTGAGATTTATCGAAAATATAAGCGGGCACCCCGGACAGGGAGCCCGCCTTTTATCAAGCTTATGGCGAACGTAAGTTCATTATGTAATTACCCAGTAAAGACAATTTCTACTTTAACGTTATCACGAGACTCAATTGTCAGTCAATATGATAAAAATCAATTAATTGTCTAACAAATGACCGGACTTGCGTCCGGTCACTTCTTTTAGTCCAGGTCTAGATTGTCTTCGTCCGATTCATCATCCCCTTTATCGAATTCGTACTCAACTTTATCATGATCAAGATATACCCACAGCAGGAGTACATGCCCATCAGGAGTTTCTACATTGCGAGCGGCGAGGATCGGAGCTGACTGCTCAACACCCAGGTCGTTGCGATAGTGCAGATGTATAGGCAACTTGCTGTTCCAGGCGTGATAACATCGCTCCACCAGGGCGGGCCCGTTAAACGTCCGCAAACGGGTCAGTGCGGGAACCGATAAACGCGAGCCTTCATTAAGGCCCAATGCCCAGCCATCATTCACTGCTTCAAAAACAGGAGGCGGGCCCTCAATGATTGTGATCTTGTCATCCATAGTGCCGCCAATATACCACAAAAGCGTTTTTCGCCACCTTACGATTGCTCACTATTTTCCTTGCATTTGTGTTCATATACTCCTCCGTAACAGGGAATAAAGCAAATTCAGCCTACTTCCATATACGCATTGGCACTGCTGTAAATTCCTGCTACAACTTCAAGACGGGAATCCTACTCTATTTGTTTCATAGAACTTTCTTCCTATCCATATTCATTTCATTACAAAGTTGTCACATTGAATGCTTGCATTCGCCCATTGGCATAGGTATACTTAACCATTATGCAACCTGAAAAAATTGGCATCTACGAGATCAAGTCTGAGCTGGGACGCGGTGGGATGGCAACGGTCTATCGGGGGTATGATCCCCGCTTCGAGCGCGAGGTCGCTGTCAAAGTTCTGCCAAGTGAGCTTTTGCATTCCGATCCGCAATTCCGCCTGCGGTTCGAGCGCGAAGCCAAGATCATTGCCCAGCTTGAACATACAGCCATTGTTCCCGTATATGACGTAGGGGAAGCAGAGGGCCAGCCTTATTTCGTAATGCGGTATATGAATGGGGGTTCACTTTCAGAACGGATCAAAGCTGGCGGGTTGACGATCGAGGACGCAGCCCGCATCCTGGGCGCGATCGCGCCGGGATTGGACGAAGCTCATTCCAAAGGCATTGTCCACCGCGACATCAAACCCAGCAACATCCTTTTTGATAAACGCGGCAATCCTTATATTTCGGATTTTGGCATTGCCAAACTGTCACAGGCCCAATCTGGCAATGTGACCGGGAGTGCCATCATTGGTACTCCCGCCTACATGGCTCCGGAACAGGCTCAAGGCAGCGGCACAGATGGGCGCGCCGACATCTACGCGCTGGGCATCATCCTGTTCGAAATGTTGACAGGCCAACAGCCCTATCAAGCAGATACACCTATGGCTGTGGCCATCAAACACATCACGGACCCGGTGCCCCACATCCGAAATATCAATCCCAATATTTCCGAACGGATCGACGCTATCATCCAGAAGGCAATGGCCAAGGACAAGAACGACCGTTATGCCACTGCCGTCGAAATGACGAATGCTCTTCACGATGCCGCACGGCATGAGCCTACAAGATTACAGACGAAGAGTGCGATGCCGACTGTTAAAGCCAAGGCACCGGCAATCCCTCAGAAAAAAGGATTCAACGCGCTGTACCTGATCGTCCCTGTGATCGGAATGGCTATTGTCGCTGTGGTCGCTGGAGCCTTCTTTCTGTTTAACTGGGGCAAAGGCCCTGCAGAGAGAGAAGCACCAGACAGTACCCCCACATTGTTTCAGTTGGTCACGGAAGCATCCGCGCCGCCGGATGACCCCACCGAAGTCCCGATCGTCATCGTAGAAGGAACCAGTACCGAGACGTCCCCTGCTCCAACGGAGGCTCCTACGGAGCCTGCCGCGCCTTCCGTGCCCATCCTTGGCGGCGCAGATAAGATCGCGCTCGTTGCCAACAACGAGATCTGGCTGATGAATGTCGATGGGTCGGAACCGAAACAACTGACGACAGATGGCGGCGTCAAGAGCGACCTGCAATGGCTGCCGGATGGCGAGAACATTATCTTTCTCAGCGGCAAGACGATCAAGTACTATAACATCAAGACAGACGTGGTGGACACGTTGACCACCTTCCCCTCGGCTGCAACCCTCGAGGATTTCCAGGTTTCACATGATGGCCAACAGGCCATGATCTCTGTGAATAATGAGATCTTTGTGATACCTTTCGATCTCGAGCAAATGAAGGGTGTTAGCAAGAAGAGTGATCTGCTTGCTCTTGAACCCTGCATTGTCCCCACAGGCAAGACCAGGTCTGCGCTGCAAGTGAGGGAAACCCGCTGGTCGGCAGACGATAAGCTTGTCGCCTGGCTCTATAAAGGCGCAGACACCGCCGATCAAGTCAGTGTATTCGATGTCAGCGCCTGTGACCCGACAAAGATCGATCTTCTCGATAACTTTCCCGGCACGCGCTTCACTCCGGTTGGCTTTCAAAGCCGAACCATCCCTGATTTTGATTGGGATGGAATGAGCTTGTTCACTTTCCATACATCGAAGCGCAATAATGGCTGGGGTGAACTTTACGTTTATAACTGGGAAAGTCATAAACCGACTCTGCTCAACCCGATCGGAAAGAAATGCTGCTATCGCGACGCGCGCTGGAGTCCGGATGGCACCTACCTGTTGTTTGTCTTCCAGGATGAAGGGCTTGCTGCAGCGGCTCAAACGCTTTTGTATTATGTTCCCTATGGAGAAATCGGAACGGGCGCAACCATGACGCCCATTCCGGTACCAGAAGGGTTCTTCAAAAATCCAAGGGAAGCGTCACAGCCTGCCTTACACCCTGCACAATAAACAAATGGTGGAGCATTATTGCTCCACCATAATTTTTTTCACCAGCCCTGGGCCCTGATAGATCAACCCGGTGTAAAGCTGGATCAATGTTGCGCCGAGTTCGAGCCTGCGTTTGGCATCCGCTGGATTCATGATCCCCCCCACGCTGACGATCGGGACCTTTCCATTCACGCGTTTCACCACCTGACATAAAACCGCTTCACTGCGCAGCCGCAGCGGGCTTCCGCTTAACCCGCCTGTCTCACCCCGATGCTTTGACTGCAACCCATCGCGCGTCAGGGTCGTGTTCGTCACGATGACGCCATCCATATGCGTGCCGAGGATCACATCCACGGCATCGTCCAATTCGTTTTCCGAGAGGTCCGGCGCGAGCTTGACGAGCAGCGGCAACCTTTTATCCAGTTTCTTCTCTTCAAGCTGACGCTGCGCGTGCAGCTGGGTCAACAAGCCTTCGAGCGCGGCGCGTCCCTGCAGCTGGCGCAGCCCGACCGTGTTCGGCGAACTGATGTTGATCGCCAGATAACCGGCATAGGGCGCAAAGCA
>DASTJG010000550.1:0-7889 GCA_035716785.1 Anaerolineales bacterium | reverse complement strand
GATGTAATCGGAGTAAATAGTTAATTTTAAATTCATCATACTGTACCGTAGCGGCTGGGTGGAACAATCTTACATCTGCAAAGCACCGAAACAGTGGAAAAGTATAATTAGCGCATGCGTACAAAATTCCCCGTCACCGTTCATCTATTGTTCTTTCGCCAGGATCAAATATTGTTATTGCGTCGTTTCAACACCGGGTATGCCGACGGGCAGTACAGCGTCCCGGCCGGCCACCTGGATGGAGGCGAGACCGTCATGGCTGCCGCACTGCGCGAGGCTGAAGAAGAGACCGGACTTCACCTGGATGTGAAACACATCATCTTCTCCTCCGTCATGCATCGCATGGAAGAGGAAGAGCGCGTCGATTTCTTTGTGCATGTCCGTCGATGGCATGCGGAGCCGGTCAACACCGAGCCTGATAAATGCGATGAATTGCGCTGGGTAAATGTCAATGATCTGCCTGAGAATACCGTTCCCTATGTGAGGCAGGCGATCCAAAATCATCGTACCGGGGTTGTCTTCCATGAGTTCGTTGCGCAATAAACAGCCGGGTCAGTCAGGATACGTTTTGGATCTTCTCTATGGTTTGCAGACCCAACCTGAAAGCAAACACTATGTAAGCAACAAAAAAAGCGGTAAGATTTCTGCATGGGATATTTACTTCTCGAAGGCGGTGCCGAGTTTGGCGGCGGCATGCGCGACCCCGATTTGAAAGCCATCGAACTGGCAGGCGGATTCGATGCCCCTATCCGCATCCTTCCCACCGCTGCCGCGTCGGATAACAACCACCAGCGCGCCGGGAATAACGGCATCCGCTGGTTTCAGAGTTTAGGGGCAAAGGATGTTGTCTCTTTGCCTCTGATCGATAAAACAAGTGCAAATGATGGTGGCATCGCAACCGCTTTGAGAGATGCCAAGCTCATTTACATGCTCGGAGGCTTTACAGGCTATCTCGGGGAAACGCTCAAAGGCAGCGCCGCCTGGAGCGCTATGCTCCAGGCGTATCGAGCAGGTGCAGTTGTTGCTGGTTCGAGCGCGGGTGCAATGGTGATGTGTGAGTTTTACCATGACCCAGGCCAGGGACAGATAAGGGATGGACTAAATCTCGTCAAAAATTCCATCCTCCTGCCGCATCACAATACGTTCGGGCATAGCTGGGCCTCCCGCCTCCTTGAAATCCCCTCCGTAACACTGATCGGGATCGACGAACAAACCGGCATGATCGATGACGGTGCGCAGACCTGGACCGTCCACGGGGCCGGGAATGTAACTTTGTACCGAAACCGTCAGGTGGAAATGTATCCTGCAGGAAAAAGTTTTTCCGTTTAAAATTAAGATCGTAAGCGACACAACATCCAACTATGTTTGATCTTTCCAGCGCTCGTTTTGCCTTTTTGGATCTCGAATCAACCGGTCTTTCCCCCTGGTTTGGTGACCGCATCTGTGAAATTGGTATTGTCCTTACGGAGGGCAGGCGCATCAAGCAACAGGTCCAGATGCTCGTGAACCCTGAGCGTCCGCTTTCGTTGAGCGCTGCCAGCACGAGCGGACTCACGGACGAGCAATTGGCCAGGGCGCCACTGTTCAATGAAGTGGCGGACGACATCGTGGAGTGGTTGAAAGGGACTGTGGTGGTCTGTCACAACGCGCAGTTCGACGTGCAGTTCCTCGATAGCGAGTTCCGCCGCCTTGGACGGGAGATCCAGATCCCGAATCTGATCGACACGTTGTTGCTGGCACGCCAGTATTTCGAGTTGCCATCTTACAGCCTGCTTTCCGTGGCAGAAGCGTTCCATATCCCGATGACGATTGCCCACCGCGCCCTTGACGACGCTCATACCGGGCGCGGGATCTTCTTTGCGATGATGGACTCACTGAAACAATTCGACAAACCGCTCGATGAATACATCGGCATTTACAACTCACCCGTCTGGCCCAACGACGGCATCCAGCTCCCCACCGAACTGGGCGAAGCGATCTACAGCAGCAAGCCCATGTTCATCCGTTACGTGAACGGCGAGGGCATCGAGACTGAACGCTGGATCACACCCAAGCAGGTGATGGGCTTGTCAGATTACATTTATCTCAAGGCACATTGTCAT
Source organism: Anaerolineales bacterium (assembly GCA_035716785.1). Lineage (GTDB taxonomy): Bacteria > Chloroflexota > Anaerolineae > Anaerolineales > Villigracilaceae > Defluviilinea. The sequence goes on along the minus strand of DASTJG010000550.1, from coordinate 5,787 downwards.
TTGCGAAATGACGAGAGAAACTTTCGATTGGACAGAATCGTTGAAGTCAGGGTGGAAGTGTAATCATGTTCGAGTTCACCGAAGATGACTTGAAACTCAACAAACGCGGACAATTGAGCCGCAACCAACAAGAATGGCTGAGAGGCATCGCACGCGGTACACGTAGTTTTTCATGGCGCGGTGCGTTGATCACTATTGCCTTTATATTTCTTGGTCTGTGTATTATTCTTGCTTTATATCTGCAAAATGAAGATTCGCGCGCTGCTTTGTTTTCCAACCCCTCAAATTTGATGATGTTCCCTTTGGTCGTGGTTCTCATTTTGGGAATCCTGGCGCTGACGATTTTCCTGAACTATCGTAACGCGAACAGATTGGAGAATTCCAGCCTTTCATCTGTCTCGGGAACGATCCGCTTCGACCAGGATTCTTCAGGCGAAAGTGGCATCACCAGTTATTATGTCTTTGTTAGCAAGAAGAGGTTCACCTTTGGCGATGACATGAATCGCTTCTTCAAAGAGGGAGAAAAGTACAAGGTCTATTACTGCAAGTCCGGGGCATATAAGTTTGTGATGTCCTGTGAACATTTATAATCTGAAGATATGAAAGAATTCATTTATTCCCGCAATGCAGTCTACGAAGCCTTACGCGCCAGGCGCAGGGATGTGTTCAAGATCCAGGTCGCGGAAGGGGCACAGGAAAAGGGCAAGCTGGCAGAGATCCTCAAGATGGCAAAAGACCGCCGGATCCCGGTTGAAAAAGTACAACGCGGGCGGCTCGATAAAGTCCATCAGAGCCATCAGGGCGTGGTGGCAGAGGTTAGCGGATACTCGTACAGCGACGAAGTCGAGATCCTTGAGCGCGCCAGTCAGAAGGACGAACCGGCTTTTATCCTTCTGCTCGATTCGCTAAACGACCCGCAAAACTTTGGAACGCTGCTGCGAACGGCAGAGGTTGTCGGTGTGCATGGCGTGGTCATCCCGCTGGCGCATACGGTGGAGGTCACGCCTGCGGTGGTCAACGCCTCGTCAGGCGCGAGCGAGCATCTCTTGATCGCGCGCGCCAACCTCGCCCAGGTCATCGAGACGCTCAAAGAGGCGGAGGTCTGGGTCGTCGGGCTGGATCAGGCCGGGGCGGAGCTGGAACCGAATAGTCGTCACCTGCGCGGCGCGCTGGGGCTGGTCGTCGGCTCGGAGGGTGAAGGTATCCGTCCACTGGTGCGGTCCAAGTGCGATATCGTTTTGAAACTGCCCATGCGCGGTCAGATCGAGTCGCTCAACGCCGCGGTGGCGGGTTCGGTCGCGTTGTATCTGGCGTATTTAACAAGAAAATCGTAGGGGCACGATACATCGTGCCCATCCAGGAGCAATACATGCCTCAGGCAACCTATCATTTTCCGCGCGGATTTTTATGGGGGACGGCAACCGCCGCACATCAGGTGGAAGGCAACAACACGAACAATCAATGGTGGCAGTGGGAGCAGGACGGGCATACCAACGGGACATCCGGTCTGGCCGCCGATTGGTGGGGCGGCCGCTGGAAGGAAGACTTCGACCGCGCCGCGGAGACGGGGCAGAACGCCCATCGCCTCTCCGTGGAATGGAGCCGCATCCAGCCGACGCCCGATACCTGGGATGAAGATGCCCTGGAGCGTTATCGCACAATGCTGCGCGGACTGCGCGAGCGCGGCATGACCGCGCTGGTTACGCTGCACCATTTTTCTGACCCTCTTTGGTTCTTCGAGATGGATAGCTGGGAGCGCGAGGCAGCGATCGGGTTGTTCGAGAAGTTTGTGCGCAAGACCGTGGAAGCGCTCAAGGAATACTGCACGTTGTGGTGCACGATCAATGAGCCCAACGTGTATGCACTCAGTGGATATGTAACCGGTGATTTTCCATTCAAGCATCATGGCATGAACATCGCCATGCAGGTAATGGCCAATATGCTGCGGGCCCATGCCGTGGCGTATCGCGCCATTCACCAGATCCAGCCGGAGGCGCGGGTGGGATATGCTCACCATCATCGCCCGGCGGTCGCGAAACGTTCCTGGTCACCCCTGGACAAACTGATGCGGAACATTCGCCACCTGGGGATCAACATGGGCTTTGCCTCCGGGATCAGCACCGGGGTGATGAGAACCCCCTTGGGAAAATTCCAGATCCCCGAAGCCAAAGGGACACAGGATTACTTTGGACTCAATTATTACTCGGTGGATACCATCAGTTTTCATCTCGGCAAACCCGGGCATCTTTTCACACACAGCGAATATCCGGAAGATGCCGATACGAGCGAAGGACGTTTTATCGCAAACGTTCCCACCGGCATTTTCGACGCGCTCAAGTGGGTCGTGCGAATGTATCCGGACCTGCCGATCCTCATTACCGAAAACGGCGTCAATGATTCGAGCGACGGGCTGCGGCGGCGCTATCTTGCGCAACACCTCCATCAGATCTGGCGGGCGGTCAATTTCAACTGGCCTGTGAAGGGCTATTTCCACTGGTCCCTGGTGGACAACTTCGAGTGGGAACGCGGCTGGACACAGCGCTTCGGTCTCTGGGGACTGGATGTCGAAACCCAAAAGCGGATCAGACGCCCCTCCGTGGACCTATACGCTGAGATCTGCAAGGAGAACGGGCTTTCCTCCGAGATGGTGCAGAAATATTGCCCGGAAGTGTTCGATAAGTTATTTCCCGCGTGAACAGTAGTCAGTAATCAGAACAAAGGAGAATAGGGTATGGACTTCAAAACAAAACTCACAGGACTAAACGAACTGCTGTCCATTATTTATGGCAGCGAGATGAAATTGAGTACGCTATTGCACGAACTCGGGTTTGAGAAATCCCAGATCGAGCAATTGCAGGATGGGCATCTTGAGTCCATCGTTAACCAGTTTTTGGAAATGATTCATAAGCGGCTTACCAGTGACTCAGGCAAGGATACCTATTATCAAATCCTGAGTCGCCGTTATGGATTGGATGGAGAGCCACATCAGCAGCTTTCAGCCATTGCAGAAAAGCATGGCTTCAGCCTGGAACACCTTCGTCAATTATTCGAGGAGATCATTCAAAGATGTCAGAGCAAGACCTGGCAAACAGAGCTTAAGAAAAGCCTGAAATACATTGTTGTTGCTCAACTTGGGAAAATGCATGCACGGCCTGCACGCGAACATGTGGCCGCGAAACTGGAACGCCTGTCCAATTTACGCGGCGCAGCCGAGGTCGCCCGATTAGACTATGAAGCCAGGCGAAACGAGATCCTGAAACAGATCCAGTCCGAACTGGATGTTCTCGATGTGGAATACAAGCCAGTGCTTGAAGCCGCAGAGGAGAATATCGCCGCGCTGGAAAATGAGATCAAAACGGACGTACTTTTATACGGCGAAAGCGTTTCTGGTGGAATGTATCGCGCCTCCTACACACAGGGCCGCATCTCATGGGATAACGACGGCATGGCGAAGTATGCCGCGTCTCATCCCGATGTGCTTCAATTCCGCAGACAGGGACAGCCTGTCGTTTCGTTGAGAGTGGTGAATAAAGAATGAATCTCCCATCTGAATTCATCCACAACATCGAAGGGACATTTGGCGAGGCAGGCAAACAATTCCTAGCCGATCTGCCCGCGTCCATCGACGAGGCTTCACAACGCTGGGGACTGACCGATGTCCAGTATTCCTCCACTCTTTCCTACAATTTTGTGGCGTTTGCCAAGCGCAGGGAGGAACAGGTTGTATTGAAGATGGGCGTCCCAGATCGTGAGCTGAGAAGCGAAATGGCAGCACTCCGCCTGTTCAATGGGGAGGGCGCCTGCCGCTTGATCGATTGCGATGAGGAAAAGTACTGGATGCTGCTGGAACGCCTAAGGCCCGGCGTGATGCTTCTGGATCTGGAAGATGATGAAGAAGCGACCCACATCGCCGCGGAGTTGGCGCAAAAAATCTGGAGATCTCTGGAGTCAGCCAGCTCGCTGGCGGAATCCCAGAAGCAAGTGTCGCCACGGCGCCACGGCGACGCTTCTGGACTCCAAAGGTTTATTCGCCTGTCAGACTGGTTTGACGGGTTGAAAAGGCTACGTGCGATGTTCAACGGCGGGACCGGTCCGTTCAACCAGAAGCTGGTGGAGCGGGTGGAACGCTCGGTAAAAGACTTCTTCGCCGAAAATCACAAGCTTGTGCTCATGCACGGCGACTTCCATCACTACAACATCCTGTCGTCCGAGCGCGGCTGGCTGGTGATCGACCCGAAGGGAGTCATTGGTCCCGCCTGCTACGAGGTGGGTCCGTTCCTGATCAATCCTTGGGACGATTTCATGAAAAGGAAAAACCACCGTCAACTGACACAGAGGCGAATCGCCATCCTACAGGAACACCTGGACTTCGAACGCGAGCGCATCCGGGAATGGGGACTGGCGCACGCGATCCTTTCTTCATGGTGGAGCATGGAAAGCAATGGGGAATGGGACTATACGGCGAACTTTGCGGAGATGATCGCGGATTTGCCGATTTAAATCACGTAGGGACGACCAGTTGGTCGTCCCTACCGTATGTTTGAGCAGCGATGTTTTACCTGCCGATCAGGGTAAATATTGCGACGCCGAGGGCAAGAAGTCCCAGGATGATGCCTGGAAGCGCCAGGCCAAACGATTGGAGTCCAAACAAAAGAAAGAACAGGATCAGACACCAGGTGGCAATCGAATTGGGCATTCTCATTTTCATTCTCCTTTGAATAATCGAGACTCCGCGAGCCTGCTGCTTAAGTAAACACAGGCAGGATAGGCAGGTTACGCGATTTGTGACGCTATCGTAAAAGGAGTAGAATGGGCGTCTATGGCAACAACCGCTCCCGCTGAATTTTCCATGCAGCGCGCCCATGTTTCGGACCAGACCGGTCCGGTGAAATGGATCTGGTCGCATGCGCGTCATCATTGGTGGATCATCATCATGATGGTGATCGGTGCAGCTGGCAACGCGGGACTCGCAGCCGTGGTGCCTGTGCTGACCGGGGATGCGTTCAATGCGATGCTCCAGCCGGTCCCTGACACGCGCGTTTTGATCCCACTGGCGCTGATCATCGGCGTTTCACAAGTCATACGCGGCGTCCTGCAACTGGGACGCAACTTTGGTGCGGAACTGCTTGCGCAAAAGCTCGAACGTTCCGTGCGCGATGAACTTTACCTTTCCCTGCTCGGCAAGAGCATGACATTTCACAACCTTCAGCCGGTCGGCGACACGATGGCGCGCGCCACGAACGATGTGCGTGAAGTTAACTACATGTTCAGCCCTGGCATCAACCTCGTAGTGGGATCGCTCGCCTTCCTGTTGATGCCCGTCTTTGTTGCAGGGCGTTACCATCCGGCACTGATCACCGTTCCTGTCGTTTTCATCCTGGTTTATTTCGCTTCGCTTGCACGTTATTTAAAAACACTCGCGCCCGTCACGGATGAGGTCCGGGCCACATTCGGGGAGATGAACACTCATCTTTCCGAATCGCTCGACGGTGTGGAGGTGGTCAAGGGCGCCTCCCAGGAGAATGCGGAAGTAGACCGTTTTGTGATGAACGCCCAACGTGTCCGGCATGCGTTCGTAAGACAGGGGGATCTCGAAGGACGCTACGTGGCGATGCTCCTGCTCGGTTCTGCCTATGCGTTCGGCCTGTTCCACGCCCTGATGCTTTTCCGCAACGGGCAGATCGACCTCGGCGCGGTGGTGGCATACTTTGGACTGCTGCGCCTGCTCGAGTTCCCCACGTTTGTATCCACGTTCGCTTATTCGCAGATCTCATCGGGCATTTCGAG
>DASTJG010000549.1:0-5192 GCA_035716785.1 Anaerolineales bacterium | reverse complement strand
GGTAGGATCGCCTTTTGATGTACCCCTCCACTGCAACAAGAAAACCCAACGTTAATGTCAGATAGAATGGATCCGAACTGATGATGGCATGGATACGCAACGATGAGATGGATAAGAAAACAAAAAGACTGGCAAGATATGTGTACAACAGCTTCTCTGAAAATACACGGTAAAAAATCACCCCGCTCAAGAAAAGGTTCAACCCAAACAGGAAGACGTTGAAGTACCAACCGGCGACAAAAACATCCAGACCGGTGAGCAGGCTTAAACCTGCCAAAATCATCGAGTAAAGCGGTGGCCAGGAAAGAAGCGGTCCACCCTTGTGATCGAATAGCCCCTTCCCTTCCAGCAGATTCTGTGCCACGGAAAGATACTTGGTCGAGTCAGAGGCGACTCCCGCGCCATACCTGGATGTGGCAATTCCAGCGACGATCATTGCCAGGATGGAAAGCACCGCAAGAAAGATCCAAAACTTGTTTTTTGAAATAGGAGTGGTTGTGGGCTGCATAAATGTATCACGCCAATTATAATGGACGCAATGAACAACCTTCATGCCCTCACCATCTCCGCTGCACTGGAAGGATTACAGGAACAGAAATTTTCGCCTCGTGACCTGGCCGAAGCCTGTTTTCGTCAAATCGAGCGACTCAACCCAAAACTGAACGCGTTCATCACAGTCATTGCTCCACAGGACGCACTGGCCGCCCAACTGCCCGAAAACGACGCACCCACATCGAATGCCCTGCGTGGAATACCTATTGCGCTCAAAGACCTCTTTGACACAGCCGGTATCCTCACTACAGCCGGATCAAAGTTCTTCGCAGATCACATTCCGGAACAGGATGCATTTGTTGTCGAAAAGCTGAAACAGGCCTGCGCCGTCCTCATGGGGAAAACGAATACACATGAAATCGCCCTCGGCGTGACCGGAGACAATCCGCATTATGGGACAGCTCGTAATCCCTGGGATGCTACCCGCATTCCGGGCGGCTCCTCTGCAGGATCGGCTATTGCGGTGGCAACCGGCATGGCGCTCGGTGCGCTCGGCACAGACACGGGCGGCTCGATCCGCATCCCGGCTTCGTTGTGTGGCGTGGTCGGGTTCAAACCCACGTTTGGGCGCGTCAGTCTACGCGGAGTGTTCCCACTTTCATGGAATCTCGATCATGTGGGACCGCTGACCAGATGCGTCAAAGATGCCGCGCTGATGCTGCAAGTTATTTCGGTGTATGACCCACTTGACCCTGCCTCGATCAAAATGCTCAACAGTGACTATCTCGGTCACCTTGAGGATGATGTAACACGGAAAAAGATCGCGCTGGGTATTGGCCAATTCGTAGAAGCGTCAGACCCTCTGGTGTTGGAGGCTGTGCGAATAGCAGTAAGCGTGTTTGCGTCCGCCGGATGCAAAGTAAAGGAAGTGGATGTCAGCTGGCTGCGTGAAGCTGCGCGCGCGAACAAGATCATGACTCAGTCAGACGGCGCTGCTGTCCACCGCGACCGGCTGAAGGAACACCCTGAAATGTTCGGGGAGGATATCCGCCGCAGGCTGGAGGATGGCGCGAACACATCCTCGACGGAGTACATTCTCGCAAGGCGTACACAGGCTGAAGTCAAAAAGAGATTCGAACAATTCTTTGAATCCCATGATTTCCTGATTCTTCCCACCACACCTATCGCCGCGCCAACCATCGAAGGTCACGACGCCGTCGAGCAGGCTGGGCGGCTGACGCGCTTCACCGCGCCGTTCAATCTTGCGGGGCTGCCAGCGCTATCCCTGCCATGCGGATTCACAAAAGAGGGCTTGCCCATCGGTTTGCAGATCGTCTCGCGCGTCTGGGCAGACGCCAAAGTGCTGAATCTGGGTTACATGTTCGAACAGGCCACAGAGTGGCACACGTACTTTCCATCCATATCACAAACAGACTGAATTTTCTACGGGTCAGGAAAATCGATCAGGCGTAGGCTTCCATCAAGAAAGAAACGATCAGGGGTCCCTTCCATTCCAGAAAATAGAGATGGGGCATAAGGATGTGCCCACTGATCCGGGGGCACACCCATCAGGTCCAATAACGTAGGCAGAATATTGCTATGACTGGCAGGATACTTGTCGTCAATGGCAGGCAAATCGTCACCAATTAAAACCAGAGGAACAGTGGCTTCCTGGGGCGTGTAATTACAATGCAGCCAGCTGGCCTGATTTTCAAATAATGTCTGTCCATGATCAGAAGTATAGAGAATTGTTGTGTTCTCCAAAATTTTGGGGTCGATCAACAAGTGTTCAAAGAATGTGTTGACATTGTAGAGAATGCCATTATCGTATGGATTGGAAATCAGTTCAGGATGTTGGGCGTAATCACCGGGAAGAGGTAACCAGACCGACGCGTTCGCAGGATAGCTATTTTCGTATAAAAAGTGCACGCCGCGTTTGTTGAGCACGATGAAATTTCCATTTCCTTTTGAGATAATTTTGACAATCTCATCCGCGGCGCGAAAATCACTCTCGATGTCATCCCCAAAATCGATTGCTTTATACCACGAATCGATGAAGGAAACATCATTGTCTGTTAAACCATTCCAGAATGAATTCGCCTGAACGTCCATGTAATAAGTCCGATAGCCCATCGCTTTTGCATATTGAAACACTGTGGGGTAGTTCATAGTCATTTCAAAATCATCTATCCCTGGGCGGACACCTGTAAGAAGCAAAGCATTGGATGGATAACTGCATGTCGCTCCCGCTACAGCCAAGCCAAAATTGATAAAGCCGTTTTCTCGCTCGGCAAGCCTGCTAAGTATCGGCGTTGTATCCCGCCCATAGCCATTGATGGCGAGATGGTCACCTCGAATACTCTCATCGATCACCAACACAATGTTGTTCGGCGGGGCACTCAATTGCTGCGAATCTATTCTCTCCCTCCTGGGTGGCATGACATTGTCAATCTCGAAACGAGTAATCGTTTGATAGAAGGAGGAAAAGGATACACCGAGGTTGATATGATCGCCGGCAAATGTGTGAAAAAAGGTCAGTACAACGAGAAAGAGAAAAACGAATCCAAACTTTACAACACCAGGTTTAAAGCTTTGTCGTTCGCTAAACAAAAGTAACAAAAAGATAAAAACAACTATCGGCAGAATGAAACGCCAGTCGAAATAGAGCACCCCGGCTCCCTTCCACGTATCTATAGGTGTGGCTGCCGTGATCCTTAAATCTGCTGCCGACAGAAAGCGCTCCACTGCCTTCCAGAAACCATATTGCACAAGTGAAGATACTGTAAAAAGAAACACATAGAACACCTGGAAAAAGTATGAACTTTTCAATGCTGCCCAGGCGAAAAAATAACATAATGCAAACGATCCAATACTTGACGCAAAAGCAATCAATTTTTCCTGAGGAGAGAAAAAAGCCACAGCATACTGCAGGAAAATTCCCTGATGAAAATCAAATAACCATTCTTCAAAAATGTATAAAAAGATAGCAAACAATAACGCACCGATAAAAGGGCGATTGGAAAAGACTTTTTTGAAAGCTGCCATGTGAGTCTGCATTTTTATTCGACGTCTAATATATGGTTTTTCCGGAGGAAGTTTACTATATCATTATCTTTCGATACAACGCCATTTCCCACACAAACAGCCGGCGCAAAGAGACTCTTTCAAATCCTTCTTTCATGAGAAGCGCATCCATTTCTGCAACCGGGTGGAGAAACACACGAAAAGGATCCTTTCCGAGCCTTTGAAAAAAGTTAATGATCTTTAATCCGATACGCGTGTACCAGATCTCGCGTGGATACGTCATGGCGAGCGCCGCTCGACTGTGCTCCGCCGCAGCTTTCAGCAGCCTGCGAAAATCAGGGTAACAGCACACCACACGATCGAGCGTAACAATGTCTGCTTGGGGAAGATCAGAGGCTACATCCGTGAAGTCGGCATGGATAAAATGGATACGCTCCCCATGTCCACGCCGCGCGGCTTCCGCCTTCGCTTCCTTCAAGTACGCAGAAGAGGCGTCTACATGCGTCGCTTGCTCCACCACATCCTCCAGCAACTCGTGATGGATCACGCCGATCCCGCCTCCGATATCGAGCAGCTCAGCCTTTCGCAAATTTAACGAACGGACAGCTTGCAGTATCAGCCTCGTTTGCTCAGCAGGTCCGCGTTTGCGATAACTTTTAACGTCCGCTTTCGCGCTATCTTCTCCAAAGGTATTATCTGTAATTTCACAACAGTTACACGACATTTTAGTTTGCCTTTCTGATTTCCTCCACCGCATGCGGATTCACAAGTGAGGAGGTATCGCCCGGCTCTTGTCCCAGGTAGGCGGCGCGGATCATCCTGCGCATCACTTTGGCGTTGCGCGTCTTCGGCAGGTCACTCACGAACAGGATGGACTTGGGCGCCAGCGGCTTGCCCATTTCATCGACCACCATTTTCTTTAGTTCCTGACGAAGAGCATCGCTCGGACTCAGCCCGGGCTTGAGCACTGCGAACAAAACCAGTTCACTGCCCTTGACCTCATGCGGCACGCCGATCGCCGCCGCTTCGACAACTGCCTCGTGGCGGACGAGGATCGACTCGACCTCTGCCGGTCCCAGACGCTTGCCCGCGATCTTGATCGTATCATCGGAGCGCCCGAGGATGTACCACAATCCATCCGAGTCGATCGCGGCGAAATCGCCGTGCACCCAGATGTTCTCCCAGCGCGACCAGTAGGTATCCAGATATCTTTGCTTGTCTTTCCAGAAGCCGCGCGTCATGCCGATCCAGGGCGCCCTGACCACCAGTTCCCCCACCGCATTGCGGACAGGCTGTCCGTTTTCATCCAGCACATCGGCCGCGATGCCGGGGCAGGCCGCCGAGAAGGCACAGGGCTTGAGCGGCAATAGTGGATTGCCCATCACGATCCCCCCGCCGATCTCCGTCCCACCTGAATAGTTGATGATCGGCCGCTTCGATTCGCCGACCCTCTCGAACAGCCACATCCACGGATCAGGATTCCATGGCTCGCCAGTGGAAGCAAAGAAACGCAGTGAAGAAAGATCATGTTTCCGGAACTGTTCCTCGCCGTAGGGGATCAACGAGCGGATCAAGGTTGGCGACACACCTAGCTGTGTAATGCGATGCTTTTCCACCATTGACCACAACCGGTCATGTCCGGAAAAGTCCGGCGCGCCGTCGTAAATGAAGAGAGT
>DASTJG010000548.1:0-32790 GCA_035716785.1 Anaerolineales bacterium | reverse complement strand
CCACATCTTTTCTTCCATCATTATTAAAATCCCCGGCACCAACCCCATGGCTTACTTTTCCACATTTGTATTGCTTATAAGGCAGGAAAAGGCTGGCAGTGCCTGGACCGGTTGTAATTGGGCAGGTTACGGCAGCCAGATTTGTCAATTGAAAATCAGCAGAGGCCGCCAGATTCGGGATCGTCGCCTTGACAACATAGCTGTCCGCGCTGTTGTTCGCAAGAATTACCGAAGAAGTTGCCATCCCATTGGCATCCGTCAGCACCGTCGTGACATTTGAATTCGTGTCTACAAATGTACCGCTGGCGCCTGTGGACGGCGCGGTAAATGTAACAACCAGATCCGCGATCGGGTTTCCAAATACATTCTGCACTTTCACTTTCAATGGCTGCTGGAATGGCTGCGACACCTCCACCGACTGTGGGGACCCGCTCACGATCGCGATCGAGGCCGGATTGTCGGCAGAGATATCCAAAACTTTGACGCCACCATTTGTGTTGAAGAACAATTTGTCGCCGGCGGATGAGACGGTACTTGCTCCCACTGCATTCACCGAAGGAAGGGAAGCGGTCGACGCGGTTGTGTAGTCCGTGGACCGTACAAATGTGACCAAACCCGGGCTTGCTGTAGAAACGACTGCAACCAAACCCTGCCCCGGGATTTCCACCAAATGACCCAATGCAGCAAAAGATCCAATTTGGGCACTGAGATCGGATGGCCATACCTGTCCTCTGTTCGTAAAGACTTTGCTGTTATCAGCAAGCAACAAGGAATTAGTGCCCCGATAAGCACTGCTTGTACTCTTCAAAATCGTTGGCGCATCCGTGGAAACGCTAAAATGGCGCAGGATGTTCGAGCTCTCGTTGGCATACACGGAATTTTTATCCGTTGAAATAGACAAATAAGGCGAGGAGTAGATCGTATTCGGATAGGGCGAAATTCCAACCTCTGTGTGAGTTGTTGTGTCAAAAACATGCAAACGATCAATACTGGCTGTTCCACTGGAATACAACCTTCCGGGGCGGCCATACTTCACATCAAACGGTGCGATCGCACCGTCCAGATTCGGTATCACCATCGCGGAGATCGTGCGAGTAGCGGTATCGACAAAAGCCACGGAACTGGCTCCCGTCAATGCGACCGCCAGTTCGCTTCCATCCGGACTAAGATCCATACCCTGCGGCCGGGCGCCGTTATTAAAGCGGATCTGATCCACAATCTGCAATGTGGAGATGGAAATCACATCGATCTTGTGCCCAGCGCTGTTCGAGCCATACAGGACACCCCGCGACTCATCCAGGACAAGATCAAAGTAGGGCAGCGAGCCTGCCGGCAAGGTGCCCGGCGTACCGGGAGGAAAATTGGAAAGGTCCACCGGAACGATCCCCGTGCCAGTACTGACAAACAGCTTGTTGCCATCCGCCTGAGAAACAACTGGACCCATTGGTCCCTGTAGTGAGTATGTTGACAGAGTATAGAAATTCTCGGTACTTGCAAAGACAATACTATTCGTGGTGGAAGAGGCAACTGCAATGGCATGCCGGGAAGGAATATAAGCACCCTGGCCGGAAGCGTCGATTGTACCTATCCTTCCTTTTAAATCCGCAGACCAGATCTGGCCCGTATTCGTAAATACGAAATTCGTTGTTGGGTCGAGGATATAGGTAGAAGCTGAGAAATTACCAGTGTGCGGCGCGCTGGTCGGCGTGGGTATGACATCCGTCGACACATCAAACCGGAACAGGTTCATGGGCGAACCGGAGCTTCTACTCGCATAAAGCCAATTGTTATCAGAGGAGATGGCCAGACGAGTCTGCGTAAGGCTGGCGACGGAAACAGACCTGGCAACTTCAATATGTGTCGATGTGTCGATCACATGAATATAAGGATCACTGCTGCCGCTGGAGTACAGTCTGCCTGATCGACCATAGACCACATCATAGGGAGAGTTGCTGGTCGTATTAGGGATAATGGATGCCATCATTTCGCCCGTCTCAGGATTTAGGAACAAGAGAGAGGAGGCGCCGCCCTCGGCAACCGCGAGTTCACCGCCATCGGGGCTGAGTGCGATCGCCTGGGGGGAAGCACCGTTGACCAATCGAAAGCTATTGACCACTTGCAGGGTAGTGGTGGAAATTACATCGATGCTATGGCTGGTTATATCAGAGCCATACAAGACACCCCGCGCCTCATCCAGAACAACATCCTCATAGGGAAGAGAGGCGGATGGCAGTGGGACAGGGTTGCCAGGCAGAGAGGGAGTCAGAGACAGCGCGACCATTCCATCGGCGGTGCTAACATACAATGTATTGCCATCCGCTGATGCAACCATAGAACCAGGTGTAGTTGCTGCTGGCAGGGTATATTTGGACAGAGTATAAAAATCATCTGTGCTAATAAACCAGACTTCGTCATTTCCGTAGGTATTATCTACACTCAACGCGGCGACATTGCGATTGGGTAAGGATGCTAGGGTTCGCTTGGTATCTGCTTTATATTCGATCGATCCCAGCTGACCCTTAAAGTCGCTGCGCCAGACTTGATAACAATCCGTAAAGATTTTTGTGTCGTCCACGAGCAAAACTGATTTGTTGCAGGGATAGGATGAAATGGTCATCCCTGTTGGCACGGGAAGCGTATCGATTGAAACATCCACTTTGTATAAGTTAGTGGGTCCATTCGCAAACAGGGTGTTATTATCTGAGGAAAGTGTAAGATAGCTCGCGCTGAGAACATTGCCTGGGGCCGTATTGATTCTTGTACGCGTCACTGTATCGATCACATCCACATGACCCTGATTGAGTACATACAATCGATCTGTCCGACCATAGATGACGTCTGAGGTTCGGCCTGGGAAGGTAGCAAGAGTCTCGCCTGTATCAGGATCTATGAACAACAGGCCGATGGACTCGGATTGCGCAATCACCAGTTCACGGCCATCCGGGCTGAGGGCAATCCCGCGTGGCCAAGCTCCGTTAACGAGCCTAAAGCTTTTGATGACCTCCTGTGTGGTCATGGAAATAACATCTATTTTGTTGCCTGAATAATCAGAGCCATAAAGCACACCCCGGGCCTCGTCCAGGATCAAATCGTGATAAGGCAGGGGCCCGGAGGGAAGCGGGACGGACGTCCCGGGAAGGGAGGATGACAAATCGAGCGCAGTAATGCCATTACCACTACTCACGTACAACTTGGTTCCATCAGCGCTTGCAGCCATGGGGCCAAGTGTCCCGGCGTTCGGCAGAGTATATCGGGTCAGGGTATAGAAGTCGGTCGTACTGACAAACGCCAGTGTATCGCTTCCAGACAGATTATCGACAGCAACAACGACTGCATCGTGATTGGGAAGAATTGCCGGACGGCCGCTCAGAAGAATACCACTGCTGTCATAAGCTGGCGTGATGCCTCCAATCTTTAGACTTAGGTCGCTGTTCCAGACCTGATTGCTAGAAGTAAAGATTTTGCTGTCGTCAGGTAGTAAAACATAAGTCTTCCCTGAAAATTCGTGGATGGCATTATTCGTACTGATCGGGTTGGACAGATTATCTGTAGAGACATCGTATCGATACAGGCTATTCGGGCTGTTGGAATTATTCGCAAAAAGCAAGTTTTTGGTCGAGGAAATTGCCAGGTAAGGAGATCCACTAATTGTGTTGGTAGATCTCCCAATTTCAGAATGAGCGGCTGTATCTATAATGTGGATGTAATCGGTCGTTCCACTAGCATACAAGCGGCCGAGGCGACCATAGATGAGATCATATGGCCCTGTGCCGCTCGCCGTATTGGGGGTAATGGTAGCGATCGTCGCGCCCGTATCGGGGTTAATGAACAAGATCGAAGCAGCACCTTTTTGTGCAATGGTCAATTCACTGCCATCCGGGCTCAGCGCAATTCCCTTTGGATATGCACCGCTGGTCAGAACAAAGCTCTTGACCACCTGCAGCGTGGACATCGAAATGACATCGATTTTGTTGCCGTTCGAATCGGAGCCATACATCCAGCCGCGGGCTTCATCCAGTTCAAGATCAAAATACACAGGCCAGGACGTTTGCGTATCCATCTGATTGATATGGAAGCTAACATTCCCTGTTTGCGCGTCGACCAGTACCATTTCCCGGATGGGTTGGATCGCAGGTTTCGCCGTCACTTCCATGCGCCAGACCAACTCGGCGGGACGTGTGCTGGCAACCAGAATCGATTCGTCGAAAATCCAGAGCTCCGGGTCGCTGGAATCGAGTTGTGCCTCTTCCACGCCGTGCAACCTGGCAATTTCCGCCAGGGCAGATTTGCGAGCGTCCTGGGCTTTGATCGCCGGTTTGATATCCAGGCTCAGATCGGATGCAACCTCTCCACTGATCGAGAGCAGGTCGCCGTTGGCGTTCATATTGACGATCATCTCGCCGGAGAGGATTGGCACTCCCTGATGCATTTGCTGAAAGCGTATGATATCGTTCCCCTTCGCATCTTTCTCTGCTTTGAGCTGCTTCAGCTCCTGCGCCGGGTTCTGCAATCCAAATTCCCTGCCATAGGCATTTGCCATCTGCAAACCACGCTCAGGCAATGATAAGGACTTGACAGCACTTACCCCGGTCACCTTAATCGGCTCTCCTCCACCAATGAATGACACTTTTCCGGTCTCGGGATTGACTCCCCGCTTGGGTTCATGCTTCGCCGTTGGAGCCAGTTGATGCGTTTGGTCTGGTATCGCAGAGACTGCTCCAGACAAAACTATTGAAGAAATACAAAGAGCAATCAAAAATCCTGAAAATATTTTAGAAAGACGCGTTTTCATTTTGCCTCCTCGATGCATCATGTGTCAGTGTTGAGATCTTACTCCGTCGATGTCACTTGCTACTCCTTAGGCCATGTATGGCTGACCAGATATATTTCACCCAGCTATGTCAGAATTAGTTCGGATCGCATGATCAACTTTGGAATTTTTATAACCATGTCACCCTCCCGGGGGAATTACCCCCATAAACTTGAATATTGTTTAGAACGACGTTCCGATCACCCACTAAAACAAGTTGATTGTAATATAGAAACGGGATTTGCTATTTTAAAGTTCCAATATTTATTTATCCAATTTATCTCCTATTTAAAAAGAGAAGCCTGTCTCTTTCGGGACAGGCTTTATCATTACGGCTTCTCCAACCCATGCGCCGTCAACAACTCCTCATTTTGCAGAATATCTTTCGTCTGGCCATCTGCTACGATCTGACCCTCATCCATGACGATCGTGCGATGGAATAACTCCTGGACCAGTTTCATATCGTGGGTGGACACGAGCATAGTGATCGGCAATTCACGTAATAGATTGATCAATGTCCTGCGTCCGCGCGGGTCGAGACCGGCGGAGGGTTCATCCAGTACCAGGATCTGCGGCTCCATCGAGAGCACCGTCGCGATCGCGATCCGTTTCTTCTCCCCCACGCTCAAGTGATGTGACAGGCGATCCCGAAACGTTGACATCCGCACCGCTTCGAGCGCGGACTGAACGCGGGCCTCCACTTCGTCCCTTGGCAGCCCCATGTGGAGCGGACCAAAAGCCACGTCCTCGAAGACTGTTGGAGAGAAGAGTTGGTCGTCAGGGTTCTGGAACACAAGTCCCACCATGGCACGGATCATCGGCAGGTTATCGCGCGTGAGGCGTTTGTCGCCCACGTTAACCTCACCGCGCCCGTGCAGGATCCCATTCAGGTGCAGCATCAACGTGGACTTACCCGCGCCGTTCGGCCCCACCAGCGCGACCTTGTCTCCCTCGCACATCGTGAAAGAGACGCCGCGCAGCGCCGGGCGGCCATCGTGATAGGAAAAATGCAGATCGCGAACTTGTAAAACGTTTGTCATAATCGTCCAATCAACTGAAGGAGAAGGAAAGTCAACAGTGCAAGTGCAGCGGTCATGTAATCACGGCGACGAAGCTCATGCGGATTGATCGTTTGCAGGTGACCTTTGTAGCCGCGTGCCAGCATCGCGTTGTAGACGCGGTCGCTGCGCTCGTAGCTCCGCAGGAAAAGCTGTCCCGCCATATGACCGGCGACTTGTGCTCGCCAAACGGCACTCCTCCCGGACCTTGCTGACACCCCCAAAGCAGCCGAACGGGACTCGCGGGCCCGCATCAAACGGAAGACTTCATCTCCCAGCACAAAGAGGTAACGATACAGGAACGCAATGATCGTGGTGAGAATGGATGGCACGCGCAGATGTTCCAGCGCATGGACGATATCCGGGAAGCGCGTCGTCGCAACCAGCAGGATGGCCATCTGCACGGAAAGCCACGAACGGATAAGAATGCTGACAAAGCGCAGGAGGCCGATGTCGGTGATGCTCAGGTCCCAGAACAAAAAGTGGAACGAGGTGAGCGGTTGACCCGAACCGGAAAAGAGCACCGTGATTGCAACGAGTGCAAATGGCAGCGCGACGAACGACCGCTTGAGTGTGAATCCAATGCCAAGACTTGAAAATAGATTCGCACATAAGAGAAACAGCCACGAAAATCCAAAGGCGATCCAGGCGCCATCAGGCAGCAACGCATTGGAAAGGATGAACGCCACCGTGACCGCGACTTTGACGCGCGGGTCGAGGCGGTGAATAAAACTATTCGTTTCGTGATAACGGTCGAAAGCATCGAAGTGCATCTTGGAATCAGCAATTAGCTAACAGCTATTAGCTCTTAGCTCGCAGGCCCTGGCCAAGCAGAACGATGACAACTCCAACAACAACCAGCCCGATCAGCCCGGCCAGAATGGTGGAAAGCTGGGTCTGTCCGAGAATGGGCAGAGTGTAGTCAGGGATGAGTTGATAGGGAGCGGAGGCACCTCTACTCAAAAAGCCCAGATCTTTCGCCACACGTTCGAGTCCATCCGGGTCCGCGGAGGCAAGCGGCGAGAGCAGAACAACGGCGAGTGAGATCAACGCGCCTGCCACTACCCAGCCGCGACTCCCTTTGGCGGAGGCTGAGCTTTCACCGAGCAAATCCGGGCGCGTTTGCAGGATAAATGTCAGGGCAGCGACCGTGATCAGCGCCTCGCCGACCCCGATCAGCGCGTGAACGCCAAGCATGCCAGGGATGACGACCTGCAACTGTGAAGTCCCGCTTAACCACAACTGCAGTGAGGTGAAAAGAGCACCGGCCATCACGGAGAGCCAGGCCGCAATGCCCGCCACTGTCAGCTTTAACATGCGGTTCCGTGCCGGAACTCCCCGATAGAGACCGTAACCGATCGCAACCGTGATGAGTCCCATGTTCAGGATATTTGCGCCCATCACCAGCAGTCCGCCATCCTGAAAGAGCAACGCCTGCACTGCAATGACCGCAGTCATCACCAGCATCCCCGCCCACGGGCCCAATGTGATCGCGGCTAAAGTCCCGCCCAGCAAATGGCCGGAGGTCCCGCCGGCAACAGGGAAGTTGATCATCTGCGCAGCGAAGATGAAGGCGGCCATGATGCCCATCAGCGGGATCTGCCTCTCACCCAGCGATTTGTTCGAGCGTGAGATCGCCAGGCTGAGAGTAATGGCTGTAATTACCCAACAGACAATTGAAACAGCAAGGCTCAAAAATCCATCCGGGATGTGAAGGGGAGCTGGGGAATAATGCATGATAAATCTCCTTTTCTACCGCTTGTCTTACTAGAAAGTAAACTTTCTCAATCGTTTTGTAAGCCAAAGCTCAAACTTTAAGTTTACTTAATTATGCGGCACTCTGTAACTCGTTTGGCACTTCGGACATACCCCAAAGAATGTCACGTGACTGCCAATACTTCGATAACCACTGGTCGTTTCCAATAACCGGTAAAGACTTTCCAGTAGTGTATGTTCCACTTCGATCTCGCTGCCGCATTGTTTGCAGACAATGTGATGATGGTCGTCCCCTGCAATTTCGTAGGTCAGGTGTCCACCGGAATTGTAGGACGGGCGTACCAGGGCAAGGTCGGACAGGAACTCGAGCGTGCGATAGACCGTCGGCTCGGTGAGACCGGGCAGCTCCCGCTTTGCTTGCCGGTAAATTTCACTGGGGGAGAGGTGCGTCCCTGCCCGGCGCAGGACATGTAAGATCGCCAGCCGCTGGGACGTCATTCGGAAGCCGCGGGCACGCAGTTGAGGTGTATATTCGGAAGTACAGGACATAGGGATTCTTATTGCAAGTTTTTGCAATAACCAATATACAGATGCAATGGGGGAAAAATTCTTACCTGAGGAGAAAAAAATCGCCGCGAATTTCGCCAATTTCCGCGAATGTGTAAAATTCGCGGCAAAAGTCTTACAGTCAATTATATAATGCCCACGGTCACAAATTGCGCTCTCCAACCTTTGAAAAAGCGCAATTTGCGATCGCCCTGGGTATAGATTTTGCGTCTTGCGATTAGGGCTCCCAGAAGAAACGCATGAGTGCGTAGAGATACGGCTTGCCGTTCACATATTCAATCCCAAGTACCAGGTTGTGCCAGTCCATATTGGCGTTCACTTCCGTACCCGGGAAGTACACGGAATAGAACTCTCCCTGGTAGGGCCACTCAAGCTCATAGGTCGCGCCGCCATGCTTAAGCTCGTTGCAGTGAAGGGTATAGGGTTGGTTGAATGCCTTCACCAGTTCGGGCACGACCACATCGTGGAATGAGCCTGTCACTGGCTCGCCGCTTCCAGGCGCTGCGCCCCAATCCACTTCGAAGGTGGTCTCGAAGAGGAACTTGGCATGTTCCGGGGTATACGTGATTACCGTGCCATCCCGGAAGAAAGCAACATCCAAGTGGCGTGTGGGACTGATGAGCGAACTCAACAGCATTCCATCCGAATTAAGCACTGCTTTCTTAAATGAATCGATCAGTGCCGTTACCTGTGGATCGCTGCAGATGCTGGATGTACTTGTGCCTGGAAGAGTGGTACCGGAAGGAGGGGTAATTGTCACGCCAGGGAGAGGGGTAACCGCCCCGGGTGTGACCGTGAGGGGAAACAGTGTTGGGGTGGAGGCGGATGTCGCAGGAGCAGGCGGAGGTTGAGTCGGAGTCGGTTCAGCGGTTGGTGAGGCACAACCCGCCAGTAAGACGAGTCCCATCAATAGAATCGACAAAGTTTTGGTATTCATTCTCATCTCCTCTTTTGATAAATTATATCTCGGCAAAAAGAAAAACGCCCGACGCGATCATTGACGTCAGGGCGTTCCAATGTTTTTACAATTTGATCTATGTTTCCCCAAAAGCAACCACGACGATATGCTGGTTCAACAACTGCGGTACGCCCGACTCTTTTCCGGTAACGATCTGTCCCAGGGTATATCCACCGGCAATGGGGACATCTTTGCCAAGGATATCCTGAACCGCCGCGACCTCAGCACCGGGATGTGATTTGAGCAGCATCTCCCAGGCAATATCCGCCAGGACGAAGGCCAACACCGGCTTGGCACCTTCCAGCTGCTGCAAGGCCTGCTGGGCAGCCTGCTGTGCAGCATTCTCACACGAGAAACGACTTCCAACCAGCAGGTAAGCATCCACCCCATCGCGGACAGGCGCGTTCATACGGAAACTGCCATCCGCTTCCACACGGATTGGTGAGCGAATAATGAGCTGGTCGCCCTGTTCCACGCCAAGAGGATACAAGCGCGCCAGGTGGCTCAAGGGCGGGAAGGCCCATTCCCGGGCCGGATAACCAAAGAGCTGGGCATACGTTTCAGAAGCGGGACGCCCATCCAGCGTGCGCAACCAGAAGCCGCGCGAACGCGTCACACGGAACTGGCTGCCAACAGGATTCCAGCCATGCGCCGCGCCCACGCCCACACGCAAGTCACCGCGCAGGAACGCTGCCGCCAGCGCGCCCGTTCCGTTTTGCGGACCCGCGATCTGGTACGAGTGACCGGTGTGCAGATCGCCGGAGGAGAGACCACCTGCCAGCGGAACAGACCGTGCCGAAAGAGCGCTGCATAGTTGATCCGCATCGCCGTTAAAACCATCTGCAAAGAAAAGCAGGGCGCGCGTCCCCCCCTGATCGGTAAGTTGTTTTGAAAGCTGATTGCCGGTCTCCCGTCCACTTTGAGCATAGCCGGGCATCCAGCGTGTTTCGGCCTGCAGGTCGCCAGCCATCAGTCCCACAAGCACCGAGTTGGGATGTAACCCCTCCCCCGTGAAACACATGGAACTGCTAAAACCGATCATCGGAGTATCACCGAGCAGGCTGGAGATTCCTCCAACAACTTCGCGTGCCTGGTATTGGTGGGATGCAACTACAAATCCGAATGCCGGTGCGCTGGAACCCAGTTTGTTCAGCGCCTGATGCGCGGCCTGCAAACCGGCTTCGCGGCCGTTCAATGCCTGTGCGTGACCCAGAGCGGAGAAAAGCGTCATCTTATTTATCCTTCCGCGACCGGAATAGTAAAGTGGAAGGTTGTGCCTTTTCTAAATTCGCTGTCGAACCAGATGCGGCCACCCTGCATTTCGACCAGACTCTTGGTGATGTTCAACCCAAGACCGGTCCCAGGGGCTTCACGGGCCTTCGAGTCGTCGGAGCGGAAGAACTTCTGGAAGATCTTGACCTGATCTTCGATATTAATACCGATCCCATTGTCCTTGACCCAGATGTGCACAACCTGCCTGGCGCCTTCAGGATCCCACTGGTTGTTCGCCGCTTCGGCGCCGACCAGGATCACCCCACCTTCAGGCGTGTACTTGTGAGCGTTGCTGACCAGATTGGTCAGCACCTGTCCCACACGGATGCGGTCCGCCCAGACCTGAGGCAGCCGCGGCGCAAGATGCACTTCCACCGCCTGCCGTTTATCTTCGATCTGACGCGTGGTGGAGCGGATCACTTCATCGACAATATCTGCGACATCCACCGGTTTGTAGTCGAGGCGCAAACGGCCCGCTTCGATCTTGGCATTGTCGTTGAGATCCGAAACCAGGGCAGACATACGCTCGACATTGGAACGGATCGTGCTCAGGAAGTTGGCCTGCATCTCGTTCACCGTACCTACAGACCCCGCCGCGAGCAGTTCCGTATAGCCTTTGATGGAGGTCATCGGGTTCTTCAATTCATGTGCAACAAAGGAAACAAAATCGCTCTTTGCCACATTCGCGCGCTGGACCGCATCATAGAGTTGAGCATTCGAGATGGCGATGGCAGCGTTATCGCTCAAGCGGTTGAGGAATGCCAGGTTGCCCTGCGAGTCGCTAGTGCTCTCAAGCAGGATCAAGCCGATTACCTGGGCCTCACGCCGAATGGGAATGATGATCTGTGTGTGAGCGTTCGGCAAGATCCCTTTGGCGCCGTTGCTCACCAGCGATACCTGGCTCGACTGGCCACTTTGAACGACGGAACTGATCGCAGGCAACTCCAGCGGCAGCCGTGAAAGGGATTGCTCCGACAACATCTCTTCATAGCCCTGCTGAGCCATGACCCGCAATTGGTTCTCTTCCATCATACCGATCAGCCCGGCTTCAGCATTGGACTGGCGCATGGCCCACTCCAAAGTGATGCGCATGGCACGATCCACTTCCAGGCTGGCGTTGAGTTCACGGACGATACGACCCATGATCGAAAGTTCTTCCACACGGGCAGCCAGTTCCTGGTCCGTCAGCGCAAGCAGACGGGCATTCTCGATGGCAACTGCCGCCTGGCCCGCAAAAGCCGTGAGGAGGTTCTGATCGTCTTCCACGAAGGGCAGCCCATCCCGACGATTGATCACTTCGATGACGCCGAGAACACGATCCTTGATCTGCATGGGAACCGCCAGCAGCGAACGGGAAACAAATCCGGTTTGTTTATCAGCGGCTTCATAACGAGTTACTGAGCGCTGACCATCGTTCTCGATCACAGGCGCACGCAACTGGACGGCCTTTCCCACAATCCCCGTCCCGGCCGGGAGGCGCTGACCCAAAAGATTACTGGCCACAGGACCTACGGTTACGCGGAAGATCAAGTCACCGGTCTGTTCATCCATCATGAACAAGGTCCCGGCTTCACAATTCAAAATGTTGACAGCGTTCTCCAGGATATTCCGAAGCAGCGGCTCCTGCTCCAATGTGGAGGTAAGCTGGCGCGTGATCTCGTTCAACGTCGAAAGCTGATGAGCACGCCGCTGTGTTTCCTGCAGGAGGCGGGCCTTGACGATCGCGCCGACCGTCTGATCTGCAATGGCCTGCAGCAAGCTGAGCTGGGCTCGCGTGTATATAATCGTGGCATCGCTGCTGCCTACGCTCAATGCTCCCATCGTTTCAGAGCCGGAATTGAGAGGTACACCCATCCACGCGTAGATACCCTGCGCGGAGGGGGTGATATTCCTTGTCTGACACTCACGCACGTAATCCTGGGTAAGGATAGGGCGTCCCTTGCGGATGATCTCCTGTCCAAGACCCAGGCTGGGAGGCAGTGGCTGGTTCTCCCGGCTGGTAATGCGTTCATTATCATCCACACGAAAAGCGTAGTAGAAGTAATCGGCAGCTTTGCTGTACAGGGTGATATGGAAAAGAGTGGAGGGGATGATCTGAGACGCCTGCGCGAAGATCAGTTCGAGGATATCGTCAAAAGTGAGCGTGATGTTTACGCCCTGGGAGACGCGCGTCAGCGCGTTCATTTCCGTTACGCGGCGCTCGAGGTCTACAACGGTTTGCACACGTGAGATCGCAACCGATGACTGATCGGAGATGCTGTCCAGAAAGTCCAGATCCTTGGGTGTGTACATACCGCCCGAAAGCGGAGTGCCCAGGGCAAGCCAGCCAACCGGTCGTTCCTCACCCGGCAAAGCGACAAAGAGACGCGCACCCAGCAACGAAAGCCGGGCTTCATCATTCCGCATGGCAGACGGCAAATTGATCGAATCGAGATAAAGTGGGATCTTCTCTTTCTGGAAGTACTGGACAAGCGAGCTGTTCGCCGAGAAGCGCACATCACTTGTTGGGCGGCCATCGCCATTTGCCAGGGCTGCATACTGATCATTCAATGAATCATAAGTGTAAATATGTAAACTATCCGGGATCAGGCTGCTGGCAATCTGCTCACGTAATACACGGCCGATCGTATGCAAGTCAAGTGCATTGGTCAACTGGTGGCTAAAGGCGCGCAGACGTTCCTCATAGGCACGCTGGCCGCGGAAGAAGGTGCTATCCACGAGAGCCTGCAGGCGCGTGCGCAACGGGTCGAGGAGTACCGCAATGATTAAGACAAAACCGCCAATCAGATAAGGGTTATTCAGCGGTATTCGGATCGAAAAGACTGTTGCGGCCAGGGTGGTGATACCGGTCACCAGTAACCCATAAGCCGAGACGAGGAAAACCGTCAGCATGAAATAGACGATTCCCTGGCGCACCCAGTAGTCGGTGCGCAGGAGGCGGAAACGCAGGATCACATATCCGTTGGCAAGCGGGAAAAAGATAAAGAGAACAAAAAGGTAAGGATTAAATGCAACGGAAAGAATGGATGAAAACAGCAACCAGACAGCCATGGGCCCAAATGCCACCACAGCTCCAAACAATATTGTCCTCGCCTGACTCTTAACAATCGGGGAATAGGAGAAAAATGCACGATATGCCAGCGCACCAAAATAGAACAAAGCCGAGAGGCCGACAAAAATATAAATGTACCGCCAGGCGATAAAGTAAGCGGTTGGATGCTCGAGGTCATATAGGACGCGGTAGGCATTTATCGCCAACCCAATGCCAATTACAAATCCGAGCCAGCGCAAATAGGGACGGCGATATAAAAAGCGCGCTTCCTGTGGAAAGCATAATGCCAGGTCAATCAAAGCGCCGCCACTGAATGCCGCAGCCATGGTCCACACAACAGTAAACTGATGAGTGGTATATAGGTCGAAAAGGGCGCCGATTACGATTGCCACAGAGGTAGACATGATGGAAAAGGCACGTCCGGAAGATTCCGTACGACGCAGGCCAAAAATCCATAAGCTGATCACCAGGAACACCATGCTTAAGAACATGGGAATAACAAAGTAGGCAATTCGATCAGCAACCGGGAAAGACTGTAATGTAATATCTGCCGTTTCGACGTTGCCCACTGTCGTGCGCATGACCACAGAAACGGTTTCGCCAACCGCCGAAGAATCGAGAATACGCTCCAAATCCCTCGCACTGGAAACCGGCTGACCGTTTATTGAAACCAGTTGATCGCCTAATTTAAATCCCGCCGCATACAAAGCCCAATCTTCGCGTTCCTGGCTGGAACCATTCAGAGCCATGGTCTGTTCGAGAAACCCGCCGATGAACGGCTTCTGGATCCACCCAACCCCAAGTAATAGAGACACGATAAAAACTATAGCAGCAATGCCCTGGTAAACCCAGACAATGTTCTGCGTGAATTTATTCAAAGCCGTATCGAAACGAAAAGAGTCTTTGCTCATACGGAAATACTACATATTCCAGAATTTTACTCTACACCCCTGTGCCCATCTATGGTACTTTCATAACAAAGAAGTAAGGTGGGAACGTCCCTAAACAAATCCCGCAGGCTCACGGTGACGTAAAACCTGCGGGACATAAAATTACCGGCTAAATATCCAGATTTCTAACTGCTTTGGCATGCGTCTGGATAAATTTGCGGCGTGGATCCACCGCGTCGCCCATCAGCATGTCGAACGTCCGGTCCGACTCCGCCGCGTCTTCCACCGTGACGAGGAGCAGGGTCCTGTTCTCGGGGTTCATCGTGGTCTCCCACAACTGGGTCGGGTTCATTTCACCCAGGCCCTTGTAACGCTGGAGGCTCGCCTTCTCACCCACTTCCTTGACGATCTTATCTTTCTCTTTATCGCTATACGCATACTTGACCTGATTCTTGTATGCGACCCGGTAGAGCGGAGGCTGGGCAATGTACAGGTGCCCATCTTCGATCAACTGCGGCATGTAGCGGAAGAAGAATGTGAGTAACAGGGTGCGGATGTGACTACCGTCCACGTCAGCATCGGTCATGATGATGACGCGTCCATAGCGCAGACCTTCCAGTTCGAAATTGTCACCGATACCCGTTCCCAGCGCGGAGATCAAGGCTTTGATTTCATTGCTGGACAGGATCTTATCGAGGCGAGCGCGCTCCGTATTCATGATCTTGCCGCGCAGCGGCAGGATCGCCTGGAAGTGGCGGTCACGGCCCTGCTTGGCAGAGCCGCCTGCCGAATCACCTTCCACGATGTAGAGTTCCGTCTTGGCAGAGTCACGTTCCGAACAATCCGCCAGCTTGCCGGGCAGGGTCAGCGACTCGAGCGCCGACTTGCGGATGACAAGATCGCGCGCCTTGCGAGCCGCGTCGCGCGCGCGCGCCGAAGTCAGACACTTCGCAATGATGGCTTTTGCGGCCTGAGGATTTTCCTCCAGGAAGGTGCTGAACGCCTCACCCACCACCTGGGTCACATACGTCTGCACTTCGGGGTTCATCAGCTTGACTTTGGTCTGTGACTCAAATTGCGGTTCGGGATGTTTGACAGCCACAATTGCAGTCAAACCCTCGCGCGTATCATCACCGGAGAAGTTTGGATCTGCATCCTTGAGCAACCCACTCTTGCGAGCATAGTCATTGATAACGCGAGTCAAAGAAGAACGCAGACCTGTGAGATGGGTACCCCCATCAATAGTGTTGATCGTGTTTGCAAACGAATACACAGATTCTGTATAGGCATCGGTGTATTGAATTGCCGCTTCGATCCCGATGGTCTCGATATCCTTTTCGACATGCACCACCGAGTGTAAATTTTCGCGGTTGCGATTGAGATAACGAACGAAGGACGTGAGTCCGCCTTCGAAATAAAATGTCATCTCACGATCGGCGCGTTCATCGATAAATCGAATCCGGACGCCGCGCGTTACAAAAGCCATTTCACGGAACCGCTGAACCAGCGTATCAAAACGATAATCAATATCCTCGATAAAGATCTGTTTATCGAACTTGAACGTTTGCCGGGTGCCTGTCTCGTCTTTCACTTTTCCGATCTGCTTGATCGAGCCCTGAGGGACACCGCGTTTGTAATTTTGCTGCCAGAGCTTGCCGTCCCGCTTAACCTCAGTCGTCATCCACTCGGAGAGCGCGTTCACGGCACTCACACCGACACCGTGTAAACCGCCTGAAACTTTATAACCGCCGCCACCAAATTTACCACCTGCTCCAATGACGGTCATGACCACATCCACCGTCTCCATCGGTTTCCCGTGTGCATCCTTTTTCGTGGGATGCGGGCCAACCGGGATACCGCGACCGTTATCTTCCACAGTCACACTGCTATCCGGATGGATGGTGATATTGATATTGGTGCAAAAGCCCGCCAGGGCTTCGTCGATGGCGTTATCAACAACTTCGTAGACCAGATGATGTAAAGCTTTGATGTCCGTACCGCCCACGTACATACCCGGACGCTTGCGAACATGTTCGATGCCTTCGAGGGCTTGAATCGAACTTACATCATAACTGACCTGGTTTCCGTTTCCATTTCCTTTTGCCACAAAAGCCTCCAAGTACTGGTTAAAGTTACACTTGTTGTGTAGGTATGCTCTGTTTCTGTTGCAATCGCTCAAAAACAGTTTGTAGCCATACATTCATGTCTCGATAGTAGACAAAACTTGCTGCGAGCAATGCAGTCGTGATAAAGGCGTGTCCGCCGATCCCCACCAGCTTCATCCAGGAATCATCGGGCGGTACGTTCCAAAGATAATTCAAACCGGTCGAGAGTAGGAGCACACATAACACGAACATGCCACTGGTTGGGAGCGTGAAACGTGCCATTCGTACACTCGTGAAGATCGAGTAAAAAGCGTTCTGCTTGCGTACAAAGATCCCATGTGGGGTAAAGAATAGCGGCACAATCACCCAAAAAGACAGGACCAATATCACAAATGCCACTCCACTTGCCAGAACAGGATTGAGCAGCAGTAAAACGACAAAAACCAGCAGGATGGGGACAACGATCATCAGTAAACCAATCATCCAGACGACCGACAGGATCAGGGTCTGAACGATTGCCCACACAAGACTGATCCCCGCTCCATGCTCTGCGTTACCCAGCGCGATTTCCGATACCCAACGAAAGTACAACCCGCCAATCACCCAACCGGCCACGACCAGCACAAATATCAACCCGAGAACCAACGGACTGGACGTGACTTCCACCACCTGCTGTGAGCCGAATGGCGTTTCCACAGGAGCGCTTTGTGTAAACAGGCTTGAAACACCGATTGGGAAAAGCTGCAATCTGCCAAGCAAACTAAGGAGATTAAAACGCTCTACTGCCTCATTGGCATCGGATTGGAACTGCACAAACTGTTGCAGACCCGCCAAAGGGGTGAGCGGCAGGCCCGCCTGTTTGATCAACGCATTTACACTCAAACGCGGTCCCAGCCACAGGAAGAGATCCAAAAGGACAGGCAGAAGAATCAGCCCAACATGGCTGGAAACAGTGTCAAAACCGGCCCGCAGCGAGCCCATTACACCCGGGGGCGGGGGAAATTCTTCGAGCTTTTGCAGGTACATAACCAATTGATTCTACCATATCGCCCCCGTCTTGGCATCCAACTATGAGGCAGGTACAATGCATATCTATGAATGAGCAGATGTATTTGCCCGATACAGACCGTGTTGGGGTACTCACTTCCACAGTTTTGCTGGCTTTTGCCATCACACGCCTCATCCAGGTGCCGGAATTCAACCTCGAGATCCAGTTACCTGGCTTCCTATTCATTTTTCCCCTGAATCTGACCACTGCCATGAGCGTGCTCGCAGCAGGGCTCACTGCTACCGGCATGGATTGGCTTCTGCACAGTCATCCATCCCTGAACGACCGGCCCACCTACCAGTGGTGGCTCCTCCCCACTCTCACCACCTTTGTGATCTCTGTGCCCCTTTCCATTTTGCCCGGCGGAGGGGCCTGGTGGGTCGGCTTTGTAGTTGCGGGCACATTTTTGTTCCTTGTCTTCGTTGCGGAATATATCGTTGTGGATCCGGACGCTCCCTATTACACCATTTCCATGGCGGGACTAACTGCCATTTCCTATACGCTCTTTTTTGTCCTTGCGGTTGCCCTGCGCTACGGCAATGTACGTCTTTATATTCTTATCCCGGCCTTGCTCGCCGCTGCGTTCCTCGCCAGCCTGCGCATTCTGCACCTGCGCCTGAGCGGCCGCTGGGAATATGCATGGTCGGCTGGTATCGCATTCGTTTGTATCCAGATCGCCTCGGGCCTGCACTACTGGCCGCTTTCACCGATCCAGTTTGGGTTAATGCTCATTGGCGCACTCTATGGCCTGACCAATTTTGCCGTGAATCTTGGTGAGGATCAGCCTGCCCGCCGTGCTGTACTTGGGCCAGCAATCGTCATTGGGCTATGCTGGGGACTGGCGATCTTCATTCAATAATAATGAAACAGCAACTGGTCCTCAGTAAACGCCACTGGCACGAAATGCTCGAACATGTTGATCAACAAGCCCCGCTGGAAGCCTGCGGGCTGCTGGCCGGTAAAAATGATTGGGTGGAGAAAGTGATCCTAGTACGGAATCAGGCCCAAAGTCCCGTGCGATTCGTGATGGATCCTTATGAACAGATCCGGGCCTTCGATTGGATCGAATCCAATGGGCTGGATCTGCTGGGCATCTTCCACTCGCATCCCGCGGGACCCGCGGCGGCCTCCGCGACCGACATCGCTGAGGCGGCCTACGAGGTGGTCCACCTCATCTGGTCGCGATATGAAAGTCACTGGCAGGCACGCGGCTTTTGGATCGAAAACGAGAGCGCGACGGAAGTATCATTAAAAGTTGTGGAGTAGAGAAACCTTATTCTCGTTGTCGTGTTTCAACTTTTACACTTACCTCGGAGGATCGAAAGTTATGCAAACTTTGATCGGCATTGGGATCGTCATTATCGGGTATATTGTCGGCTCCATCCCCTTTGGGCTGTTGATCGTAAAGAGTAAAACCGGGAAAGACATTCGTACCGTCGAAAGTGGACGCACAGGCGGGACGAATGCAGTACGCGCCGCGGGCTTTGGGGCAGGTCTGCTCACTGCTCTCCTCGATATCCTAAAAGGCGCGGCATCGGTTTGGCTTGCACAAACGGTTCTGCCTGGAAATTACCTGTTTCACATCCTGGCTCCTCTGGCAGCGATCCTGGGACACAATTACTCATTATTTTTGATCCGCCGCGACGAGAATGGAAAACTGCGTTTTTACGGAGGCGCCGGCGGCGCACCGGCTCTCGGAGGTGCGGCAGGTTTGTGGCTGCCCATCCTCCCGATCGTGGTTGCGGTGGGCGCGCTGATCTGGTTCACACTTGGCATAGCTTCTGTAACCACCATGGCGATTGGACTGATCGTCATCGTAGTCTTCGCCGTACGCTCCTCGCTGGGACTGTTGGACCCTGTCACAATTTTGTATGGCGTGATCGCTGAATTGCTTTTACTCTGGGCATTACGCCCCAACATCAAAAAACTGCTGGCAGGCAATGAACGCGTGGTCAGGACAAGTTTGAACGGGTGGCTGAGAGCAAGGAAAGAAGCACGCACAGAGTCAAGTAACAAGTAAACCGGAAATAAAAACGATCAGCGATACGCGAAAGCATATCGCTGATCGTAGACTCTTTTTGTAAGATCTATTTCAACTCATCTGTTGCAGCAAGGCACGCAGGTTTCTCTGGTGCAATGTCTGCGCCAGACCACCGAGATAGACGCGGCTTTTCCCACATTCCTCGATTGTAATCTCATCCAGAAGCTCAAAGGCATTCTTACGCCGGGAAGCAGCCCGGACAGCTTTCTTGATCGCGGCCAGATAGTTCAAATTTTCTTTGACGGCCGCATCGATCTCACCGCGCAGAATAATATCACCATGTCCCTGCACGATGTTTTCCAGACCCATCTTGCCAATGTACTTGATCGAGGCCATGACCTCGTCAATATCACCATCGACAATATAGGGCAGCGGCATGAAAGAATCGCCTGCGAAGAGAATACGATCCTCTTCTACAAGCACAGCAATCCCATCCTGACTGTGACCCAGTGCCGGTGAAATGATCAAATTCTTTTTGCCGACCCGCAATGTCAACTCGCCATCGCTAAAGGTGATATGCGGCAATACGATCTTGACCTGACGCAGTGCAGGATTCTGTTTCTGGGCCATATCCAGTGACGGCATGCCGCGCTCAAGCAAAAAGTCGCGGCAACGCGCGTGCGCGATCACGGTCGCGCCCGGGAAAAAGCAATTCCCCCAGGCATGATCTGCGTGGTAATGCGTATTGATCACATAACGCACAGGAACATTCAGTTCATGTTCGATGAACTCGCGGATACTCAGTGTCTCATCTGGCAAAGCCAGTGTGTCGATGACCACCGCCCACTGCGGACCCGCCACAACCCCCGCGGTTACCTGAGCGTATACTTCACTTTGGAACCAAAAAACATTTTCAGAAACTCGCTCACGATGCATTCGAAAATCCTTTGTGAATTTTTTCTATTGATAGCACAAATATGAGTGAAAATCAAGTTGCCTAGACAAATTCGGGGTAAAAAATTTCGCATTTTCGTAATGATATTTTCATGCTTTCGCTTGCCTGTGGAGTTCTGCCGTGATAAACTTTAGAAAACATGACCAAAAGCCTGCTAATTGTGAGCGCCGATACTACGTTTACACAAGTGCTGCTCCATGGACTAGAGCAGGAAGGGTATAGCGTTCACATCACCAAAGGAAAAGGGGATTCTGTTGTCCGCGCGGATGAGGCAAATGCTTCGCTGGCTTTCCTGGACATGGATCTTGGATACCGGGCAGTCTTGGAGATCGGCCAGGCGCTGCGCATGCTCAAGCCAGATCTCAAATTGGTTGTGTTTTCCCGGGAAGAGGTGCCCCCCACATTGGATGAGCTTCGTCCCTGGAGGCTCTCCCGCAAACCGTACTTTTTACCGGAAATCCTGAACATGATCAACGACAAGTCCACTCCCACTTCCAATAACCGTTCCTCCACTCAGCAAAAGGGAGTTCAAACGAGCGACCCTGCTCTCCCATGGTTGGCAGATGCGAACAAGGCTGCGCAACATCTCACGCGTCTGACACTTGAATCGTCAGCGCAGGCAGCCTTGATCACGCGCGTGGACAGCCTGTGGGCCTATGCAGGTCAGCTCTCACAAAACGCGGCAAAGGAATTAGCTGTGGCGGTCACGCGTCACTGGGATGGACAGAGAGGCAGTGACCTTTTGCGCTTCGTCCGGTTGGAAGCAACCAAGGCGGAGCACATGCTGTATGCCACGCGCCTGGCGGATGATGTAGTCCTGGCGCTGGTCTTCGACGCGGAGACACCGTTCAGCACCATCCGCACCCAGGCCGGACAATTGGTCACCCGTCTCTCCACGCAAAGCGTTGAAGTGGCGGAAGCGCCCGCGGTGCAGAAACCGCCTCCGGCTGCGTATGAACCGCCCAGTGACCATTTGGAGGATGAAGAGGATGGCGAGAGCATCCCCAACATCGCCGACATTCTGTCAGATGTGCCCCCACCCATCCCTGAGCGGGTCGTCGTTCCAGAGACAAAAGAAGATTTCGTTCCGCAAGCTCCGCCTGAACGTTCACGTTATTTCAGTCATGAGAGTTCGCCTGCGATACGCGCAAGTGATTTACTGACAGCCAATCAGGAAAATGAACAAACCGTCGAGCATGTCGTCGAAGATCTCGATGCAACCATGCCGTCGAAGGCCCGCAGGCGCCCCGACACCCCCATTCGCAAACCACAGCCTGGTGAACTGGATGAGACACGCCCGCATTCAATCACTGAGGTGGCTGGACGCGTGATGCTCGAACCGATCTCCCCCGGACTGTATAACCTGACCTATGCCTGTTTGTTGGTACCGCGTTTCGGTTCACATTACCTGACCGGTGATATCGCGGACCGGCTTTCCGAATGGCTGCCACAGATTTGCATTGCCTTCGGCTGGAGGCTGGAATATCTGGCTGTACGTCCTGAATACATACAGTGGGTTTTGAATGTCCCGCCTGCAACCTCGCCGGGATATTTGATGCGCATCGTGCGCCAGCAGACTTCGGAAAAAATATTTACCGAGTTCGTACGCATCAAGAAGGAAAACCCTTCAGGTGATTTCTGGGCACCCGGCTATCTGATCATGGGCGGCTCGCAGCCGCACCCGCCGCAGCTCGTCAAGGATTACATCAAACAGACGCGCTCACGCCAGGGATATTCTCAACCCAGAGGCGGCCTGATCCGCTGAGCGCCCGCAGGAACGCAAACGCAGCGCGGAGTATAATAACTCCGCGTTTCTATTTAAATTGTATCAACACGTACGGGCGACCCTTCATGATATCTTGCCCAAAATGATATAAACAGTAAAACGGGTCGCCCCTGCAAATAATTGGAACCTGCCATGCCTTCGACACTTTATCTTATTGACGGACACGCACTCGCCTATCGGATGTATTTTGCGCTCACTGCCGGCGGCAGCAGCACGCGCTGGCAAACATCGAAAGGTGAACCCACAGCCGGAACGTATGGCTTTGCCCGCGAACTTCTTCGTATTATCGAACAGGAAAAACCGGATTACATTGCGGTCGCATTCGATACAGGCAAAACATTCCGCCACGATATCTTCGTTGCCTATAAAGCCACACGCGCCAAAATGCCCGATGACCTGGTGCCCCAGATCAAACGCATCCGCGAAGTGGTGGACGCGTTCAATATCCCACGACTGGAGATGGAAGGCTACGAGGCAGATGATGTGCTCGGCTCGATTGCAAGGAATGTGGTCCGGGAAGGTCTGGGCGTCAAGATCATCACCGGCGACCGCGACCTGTTACAGCTTGTCAACGAGCGCACCACCGTGTATTTGGCGGGCGACGATCAGAATTACATTACCGATGAGGACGTGATCAAAAAGCTCGGCGTCCGTCCCGATCAGGTGGTGGATTACAAAGCCCTGGTCGGTGACAAGTCCGATAACATCCCCGGCGTGATGGGCATCGGCGAAAAGACCGCTATCGCGCTGATCCAAAAATTTGGCACCCTCGAGAACATTTATCAAAACCTCAACCAGGTGGAAAAACGCTGGGTAACCAAGCTCGCACAAAATAGGGAGACCGCCTACCTCAGCCGTGACCTGGCACAGATCCGGACCGACCTAAATATAAAGCTGGACCTCACACGCGCAAAAACCGACGGTATAAACATCCCCGCGCTCGAAGCCTTGTTCACGGAACTGGAGTTTCGTTCGCTCATCAAAACTCTCGACCGGCTCTCAGGGAAAGAGACATCCACACCGGCCAAGTCAGCTCCGAAAGCAGGCGAGCAAATGTCCCTGTTCGCCAATGAGCCGCAGCCGGTCATTCAGATAACGACGCCCCTGAATATCGATGTCAAAGTTGTCGACACGGCTGACAAATTGGCTGACCTTGTCAGAGAACTGAGCAGGGCTAAAGTAATTTCTTTTGATACGGAAACGACCTCCACAGAAGAGATGAAAGCTGAGATCGTCGGCATCTCACTGGCAATTAAAGAAGGTGAAGGATATTACATCCCGGTCGGCCACAGCGCCGGGGCCAATCTTCCGCTCGAACAGGTACTGGCCGCGCTCAAGGGACCGCTGACGGACCCGAAGATCGGGAAGATCGCTCACAATGCCAAATACGATTACATCGTGCTTGCCAGAAATGGTCTGCGCGTCTCGCCGCTCACCTTCGACACGATGCTGGCAGAATTCATCATCGACCCGGCTTCACGTAACATGGGGTTGAAGAATCTTGCGTTCGCCAAGCTCGGCGAAGAGATGACCCACATCGAGGAATTGATCGGCAAAGGCAAGAAACAGATCACGATGGATCAGGTGGCGATCGAGTCGGCTGCGCCGTATGCGGTGGCCGATGCAGAAGTCACGTTGCGTTTGCTGCCGATCCAGATCGAAGGATTGAAACGGGTCAATGGCGAAAAATTGCTTTACGAGATCGACCTGCCGCTCACGCCCGTCCTGGCAAACATGGAGATGGCGGGGATTTCCCTCGACATCCCGTTCTTCGAAGAAACCGGCAAGCGACTCGAGAAGCGCCTGTCTGAAATCGAAAAGCAGGTCTACGATTCGGTTGGCAAGCCGTTCAACATCAACTCAACACAACAGCTTTCAGATGTTCTCTTTAAGAATCTGGGACTGCAACCACCTGACCGTGGCAATAAAACTGCCAGCGGACATTTCTCCACTGCGGCGGGTGTGCTGGATATGTTACGTGGCAAACATCCGGTTGTTGACATGATCCTGGAACACCGCGAGCTTTCTAAGTTAAAGTCAACCTATGTGGATGCGCTGCAAGCCGCGTTGAATTCGGAGACAGGCTGCGTACACACTTCCTACAGCCAGGTCGGTGCAGTGACGGGACGCCTGTCCTCTTCAGATCCCAATCTGCAAAACATACCGATCCGCTCGGAGGAAGGTCGCCGCATCCGCCATGGATTCGTCGCGAGCAAAGGCAACCTGCTGCTCTCCGCCGATTACTCACAGATCGAGTTGCGCATCGTTGCGCATATGGCTGAGGATGAAGCCATGTTGGAGGCATTCCGCGCGGGCGAAGATATCCATGCCACGACCGCGGCCGCGATTTACGGAGTGAGTCCTGACAAAGTGACCAAGGCAATGCGCCGTCACGCCAAAGCGATCAACTTCGGGCTGATCTATGGCATGTCGGTGTTCGGTCTGACACGCACAACAGAGTTAACGCTCTCCGAGGCAGAGACGTTCGTCAAAACGTATTTCGAGAAATTCCCCGGCGTCAAGAAATATCTGGATGGGATTCGCAAACTGGCTGCGCAGCAGGGATATGTCGAGACGCTGCTCGGGCGCCGGCGCTACTTCCCTGCCCTGCAGGGCAAAGCCAATGTCCAGGTGAAGAACCGCGAGGAACGTGAAGCCATCAATGCGCCCGTGCAGGGCACTGCGGCAGATATCATGAAGCTTGCGATGTTGAAAGTCGCTCCGGCGCTGAAAGAGGCCGGATTGAAAGCCAAGATGCTTCTGCAAGTGCACGATGAGCTGGTGTTCGAGTGTCCTAAGGAGGAAGTGCAGGAGACCGCACGAGTCGTCCAGGAAGTCATGGCAAATGCATACCCGCTGAGTATTCCCCTTTCCACCGAAGCACGCTGTGGGGTAAACTGGGGCGAAATGAAACCGATTTAAAACCATTGTAGGAGCGACTATACGTCGCCCCTACGTTATAATTGCTACCATGCCCGGCAGAGAAGACATTTTCCAAAAATCAATGAACGAAGGACACTCCGCCGCCTGGGATCAGGAATGGACCAAGGCGGCCGCGGCATATCGCAGAGCTTTGCAGGAAATGCCCGACCATCCCAAAGCTCTCAATAGCCTGGGATTAGCGTTGTACCAACAAGGTAACTATGAGGAGGCCCTGCAAATTTACAGGCGCGCCGCACAGGTATCACCGGATGATCCATCGCCAATGGAAAAACTGGCCCAACTGCTCGAACGTGTTGGGAATCTCAAGGATGCCGTCGATGTCGCTGCCCGGGCCGCCGAACTCTTTCTTAACCAGCGTGATGTAGATAAAGCCATCGAGAACTGGGTGCGCGTGACCATGCTCGATCCTGATCATGTGATGGCCCACTCGCGCCTGGCTCTCGCTCACGAAAAGCTGGGGCACAAGGCCCAGGCAGCCACAGAATTTATCGCGGTCGCCAGTCTTGTTCAACGCACGGGCAACATCCAAAAGACGGCCGAACTTGTGAACCGGGCCTTGCAGTTGACGCCTGATAACGAAGAGGTAAGGCAGGCGCAGAACCTGCTGCGCACCGGGCAACTGCTTCCCAAACCATTGCGACCGAAAGGCGGGACAGGTCCGATTGCGATGGCACAGGTGAAACAACTCGACCGCCCCAAGGAAGCGACTGATAGCGGGCTGGACCCGATCGCGGAGGCGCGCCAAAAAGCGTTGACCCGGCTGGCAGAGATTCTCTTCGAATATTCCAGCGAAGATAGTAGTGTTGTACAGGCACGGCACGGCCTGCAGGCGCTCATGCGCGGTACCGGTCAGCTCTCCATGCAGCAATCCGAGCAGACAAAAGTGATCCTGCATCTCGGCCAGGCGATCGACGCACAAACGAAAAATAATGACGAACAGGCTGCTGAAGAACTTGAGCATGCCCTGGAAGCCGGTTTCAACCACCCCGCCCTTTACTTCGATCTGGGACTGCTCCGCTCCAAAGGAGACCGGCTCGAGTCGGCCATCCGCCATTTGCAGCATGCCGTCAAACACAAAGACTTCGGGTTCGCGGCGCGTTTGCTGATGGGCCAGGTCAACCAGAAAATGGGCCGGCTCGGACCAGCATCCCTGGACTATCTCGAAGCCCTGAAACTAGCCGACTCCATGGTTGTCCCTGCCGAACAGTCCGACGAGATCCGCCAGATGTATGAACCGCTCATCGAAGCCCAGGCCACAGAAACAGATGAGGTCACGCTCAAGCGTCTCTGTGACAACATCAACGATATGCTCATGCGCAAGAATTGGCGGGATCATCTTTACAGGTCCCGTGAACAAATGCCGAAATCGCAGGACGGCGATATGCCGATGCCGCTTGCTGATGTGATCCTGCAGGCTCAGTCGAGTCAGGTCCTGGAAGTCATGAATCATGTTCACCAGCTTGCCCGGGCAGGACAATTGCGTTCTGCCATGGAAGAAGCGTTCAATGCACTGACCTATGCCCCAACCTATCTGCCGCTTCACACGTTGATGGGCGATCTGCTCGTGCGTGAGAGCCATACAGAACAAGCCATTGCCAAACTTAGTATGACTGCCCAGGCATACAGCGTCCGCGGGGAAGCCGCGCAGGCGGCAAAACTGTTGAGGCGTGTGATCCAGCTCGCTCCCATGGATATGACAGCGCGCAAAAAACTGATCGATCAACTCGTCTCACGCGGGCAGGTGGATGACGCCATCCGCGAATACCTTGAGCTCGCGGACACTTACTATCGCCTGGCTGAGCTGGAAATGGCCCGCAAAACCTACACGACCGCGCTGCGCGTCGTCCAACAATCCAACGCCGACCGCAACTGGAACATTCACATCCTCCAGCGCATGGCCGATATCGACATGCAGCGCCTGGATTGGAAACAGGCGATCCGTGTCTATGAACAGCTCCGCACCCTGCGCGCGGATGATGAAGGGGTACGCAAGAACCTGATCGACCTCAGCTTACGGATGGGACAACCGGCGCA
This sequence comes from Anaerolineales bacterium, assembly GCA_035716785.1. Taxonomy (GTDB): domain Bacteria; phylum Chloroflexota; class Anaerolineae; order Anaerolineales; family Villigracilaceae; genus Defluviilinea. The sequence continues at coordinate 5,615 of DASTJG010000548.1, read as the reverse complement.
GGCCAATGCCGAGATCGAAAACTATCTCACTTACTTGCAGACTCATAATCGCAGTGAGCAGGGTATCAAGTTCGTGCAGGAAATGCTCGGTGACCGCCCCAACGATGTGGTGCTGCGCCGCGCGCTTGCCCAGCTTTATCAGCACGCCGGACGGATCGAAGACGCGGTCGCCCAACTGGATACACTTGCCGAATCGCTGTTGAGCGCCGGCAAAAAAGAAGAAGCGATGGTGGTGATCAACCAGATCCTTTTGATCGGACCTCGCAACGCAGACCAATACCGCCAATTGCTCATACAACTGCAATCCAATAATTGAGACTGCCGCCATTCATGACGGACAATTTCAAAACCCATTTGGGAGGGTGTAACATGCCTCAAACGCGCTGGGAGAACACCGGCATGTCCGAAAACCGCGCCGTGAAGTATTGGCTTTTCAGCTTTGCCTTCATTGTGGCGTTTCTGGTTGTCTTCGGGGGTTTTGTACGGCTGACCCGCTCCGGTCTCTCCATTACCGAATGGAATCCCATCAGCGGAACGCTCCCACCGCTCGGTGAGCAAGCCTGGCTGGATGAGTTCGCCAAATACCAGCAAACACCCGAATTCCAGCAGATCAATTTCAACATGACGCTGGAAGAATACAAATATATCTTCTACATCGAATGGTTCCATCGCTTCATCGCGCGCTTTGCGGGATTGTTTTATGCCATCCCTGTTTTTTACTTTCTTTTCAGGAAAACCATTCCCTTCAAGAACTTTGGCATCTATTTTGTGATGGGCATGCTGTTCATCGCCCAGGCGTTTGCAGGCTGGATCATGGTTGCCAGCGGGTTGGTGGACCGCCCATCCGTCAGTCACTTCAACCTGACGATCCATTTGCTGCTTGCGCTAACCCTGCTTGGTTTGAGTCTCTGGACCGCATTTGGGCATAAATACGGTTTCGCGGATCCAGGCAAAAAAGCAAAATGGTCCCTGCCATCCAAACTCGCCCTGGTCTCGTTCATCCTGCTCATCATCCAGATTTCGTACGGCGGGATGACGGCCGGGCTCAAAGCCGGTCACGTTTCAGATACCTGGCCGCTCATGTTTGGAAAATTAATCCCGCCCAATCTATTCAACTCTTGGGTCAGCCTCTTCGAATTGCCGCAGACGATTGTCTTCGTTCATCGCTGGTTTGCCTGGCTGGGAATTCTTGTGGTGCCAGCCGTATACCACCTTGCAAAGAAACGCAATTATCCACGCGAAATATTAAATGGACTCTTATGGCTGACAGGGGCTGTGGCACTTCAGATCGCTCTCGGTGTGCTGACTATTCTGTCTTATGTGAATATTGTGATCGCGCTACTTCATCAGGCGAACGCGATCGTGCTGTTTGCATTAGCCATCTATTTTATTCACAGGTTAAGAGCGTTGGACGCAAGAACCGCCCAGGAATAAAGCATTCCGAGAGCATATGCTCTCGGTCTTGTTTTTGAATTGAGCTTTTTGCATCAGCGATTTGGACAGGTCGCCTCCACCGTGACCCGATCGGAGACCCCGACCGAATTGAATGCCTCCACACCGTACGTGTGACTGCCTCTCCCCACAAAGTTCTCGCTGTAGGAAGCCGAACCTGCACCCAACGTAGCAACTCGATTCCCATCGCGATAAACGTAATAGCCGGTTTCATTCTCCGCGGCGTCGAACCAGGTCAGGACGACCGAGTAGGTGCTGCTCGTGCAGGAGGCGGAGGCTGTCAAATCAGAGGGCGGAGGTGGCACAGTCGGGACCACCGGCACTTCATCGACCGGTCCTGCCACGTCGACCGTCACGCCGGAAACCCAGCAATGGGCGCCGTTCGGCAGGGCGATCCACCACCATGTATTCGCTTCATTGCGGCCGTCGATCGGAACCGTCTGCCCTTGCAGCAAAGAAGTAACTACGCTGTAAGCAGTGCCAGGACCTTCCCTGCAGTTCGCGTTCTGGGTGAATTCACCCGTCGGTTCGGTGATCGCCGGGATGGGAGTGAATGTCGAAGTTGCAGTGACTTGCAGGGTTGGCGTAAAAGACGGAGCTACTGTAACAGTTGCCTGGAGAGTAGGCGTTACAGGAACAAGTGTAGCAGATGGAACCGGAGAGGCGGTCCCCTGAACCGGTTGATTGGGACCTGTGAGATACAAGGCCAGGGCAGTTACGAAAATAATTACGCTGGCCAATACCAGTCCGCCGGTTCCCAGTAACATGGGGGTACGATATTGACTCAGCAGTTCCTGAGCTTTTGATGGATTCGGAATGCTCCCAATCGACTCGATCTTCGCGAGAATGCCTTCTGCCAGTCCGGCAGGCGGCTGAACCGGGACGAACATCGCCAGCAGGCTGGACTGCGCCACCAGCCAGTTGCGCCGCCGTTGGCAGGCTTCACACGCCTCGAGGTGTTCCCGCACAAAGCGTTCGCGTCCCTGCAGGGATTCACCATCATGTAAGCTGTGCAGCAGCGCGGCGACTTCGGGGCAATCCTCGGTCGGTTCCTCGACCAGCAACTGGACGCCGTAGGCATCCTGGAACTGAGCGCGTGAGCGGGCAAGCAACGTCTTGACATAGGGCTGTGTGGTGTCCAGCACCTCGGCGATCTCGGCGTAGGACAATCCGTGGACTTCGCGCAGGACCAGCACTTCTTTGTTCCTCACGGAGAGGCGCTCCAGGGCGCTGCGGACGCGGCGGGTCGCTTCGCTGGCCATCACGCGGCTCTCCGGGCTGGGATCGGACGCCGGTATGGGAGAGATATCATCAAAGGAATCTGCCTCAGGACGGCCCCGGATCAAGTCAAGGAACAGGTTGCGGGTCATGCGAAAGATCCAGGATCGAAAATTCCAGGGCGGCTTGAAATTGGGGAGGTGGGTATGAGCTTTAATGAAGGCCTCCTGTGTGAGGTCTTCGGCAGTTGCCGGATCATTAGAGAGGGAAAGGGCGTAGTTGTAGACCGATTGGAAATAACGTTCGAATAGAGAGGTGAATGCCTGGCGGTCGCCGCGCGCCGCGCGCTGGATCAACTCAACTTCGATTTCATCGGACATAAATGTTTCAACCTCTTATTCGCAGGATTGCAGGTTCTGGCAAAGCCGCACTCAATCATGCGGCTTTGCCAGGGTCACCATGCTATGGGCAGGAAACGGTCTTTGACTTCCGGGCAGAGGCGCCGGTGGAATTGAATGCCTCGACCCCGAATTCGAATGGCACTCCAGGCGGGAGGATGGTCGCGAAAGCACTCTGTATCACGTCCGCGTCCAGGGTCTTGTAGAGTGTGTTGTTGACATATACCTTGTAGCCGGTTTCGTTGTCAGCCTGGTCTTCCCACTTCAAGATCATGACGTAATTGAATTTAAGAGGAGGTCCTGGGATCGGGACACAGTTCTTGATCACTTCAAATTTCTTGGGTGGCAAAGGAGGCACGGGCGTGGGCGTGGGCGGAGGCGCATATTCGGGCAGACCAAGCGTGTTCCCGGTCACGGAGGCGTACTGGCCCCACAGCCAGCAGGTCCCTGAGCCGTTAGGGTTATTGATGATCCAGTAATTGCCGGCCGTGTATTTGCCGACAACCACGGCCTGCTCTCCAACCACCAGCGCGCCGACCAGATCGTAGACGACACCCGGGCCGGTGCGGCAATTGGTATTCTCACTGACGGAAACCATCGGCACCGCGGAAGTTGGGGTCAGGGTGATCGTAGCGGTCGGCATTTGTGTGAAGGTCGCCGTCGGTGACGGGATAGCGGTCGGTGTTTCTGTGGCGCCGGTGATCGGCACTTCCACCAACACCTGGGATGTGACAGAAGCTTCCGGTCCGGCCGTGGCCACAGGTGGGACTCCGGCCGGCAGATTACAGGCCAGGCTCGCAGCCAGCAGAACAATAAAGACGGGAAAAAGTTTTTTGGTAACCATGAGATTTCTCCTTTTTGGCAGGTTTAACAAAGGAACGGAGTTGACCGCCAAAAAGTAATCATCCCGGCCGGACCAATTTCGACAGATTTAGTCCATTATGTCACAAGGCAGGCTCAATAACAAGAAAACCCCAACCGTGAATTGCGGTCGGGGTTTTGTACGAAATTTACTGCTATTTGAAAGAGAGAGTTAGTCCCTTCGTTTGTTTCTCGACCACAGTGCAAAACCGACCGTGCCGAGCGCCAGTCCCGCAACGGACGCCCCATAGGAAAAGAAGTTTAAAAAGAAGGTCGACTCAAGCACCTTGATGACCATCAAAAAAGGCAGGACAATGCCTAAAAGCATCAGGAACAGGCCGAGGCCAAGCAGGAAACCTGGGGATTTCATCATTTCGCTTTCAGCGACTGCCATTCAACTTGCTACCTACTGTACAGAAGGCGTGTTCTGGTGGGAGTGTGGCGCATTATCATACAGCCAGCACGCCACAAAATGTTCCGGCTCCGGCTCGAAGTCAGGCGGGAACTTCACATCGCACAGACCTGCCATGAAATGCGGGCAGCGCGGATGGAAGCGGCAGCCCGTCGGCGGGTTCACCAGACTCGGCGGCTCACCGGGCGGCACTTCCTTGAATGTTTCTGCATTGTGGGCATCCGGGTCGGAGGTCGCGGCGAGCAGGGCATGAGTATAAGGATGAAGTGGATTTGCAAGCAGGCGGCGCGTGTCCGCTTTTTCGATCAGGTTACCGGCGTACATCACGAAGATGCGCCGAGAAAAATATTTCACCGTGGATAGATCATGCGTAATGTAAATCACAGATAAACCATGCGATTCCTGCAGGGCACGCATCAGTTTCAGGATCTCCACCCGCACGGAGGCATCCAGCATCGAGACCGGCTCGTCTGCCACGATTAATTTGGGTTCACGCAGCATGGCCCGCGCGATCACAATGCGCTGCTGCTGTCCACCGCTCAGCGTGTGCGGGAACTTCTTTAGAAAATCATCCACCGGATGGAGCTTTACTTCACTCATGACCTTGTGAATGCGAGCCAGACGTTCCTCTTTGCTTTTCATGCCGCTGATGATGAGCGGCTCTTCCAAAATCTTTTGCACATTCATGAACGGCGGCAACGCGCCATACGGATCCTGCTGCACATAACCCACTTTGAAACGGTAATGCTGCAAACCATCCCCGTTCAATTTGGATAGATTCTCGCCATCGAAAACGACTTCGCCGCTGGTTGGGATGTTCAGCCCGAGGATCGTTTTCATGAGACTGGATTTGCCGCAGCCCGACTCACCGACCACTGCCACCGTTTCCCCTTCTTCCAACTTAAAGCTGACGCCGTCCACCGCCTTGACATAGCCCGCGTGACCGAATCCGAATCGGCGCAACTCATACCAGACGTGCAAGTTCTGGATGGTTAACAGTGCTTCAGGTTCATTAATGTTGGATGCATTCATTTTTATATCTTTCAACTCGGTGTCCATGCCGTTCTCCTCATTCATACAGCCAGCATTTGACCTTGCGATCATTCTTGCTGAACATCGGTGGTTCCTGATCGCACTTATCAAATCGAAATGGACAACGCGCTTTAAAGCGACAGCCGGTTGGCAGATCGATCAGACTGGGCGGTTGGCCGGTGATGAACATCGGGTCCGAGTCACTGCGCAGGCGCGGAACGCTTGCCATCAGCATCTGGGCA